>JAYTXB010000032.1:0-6815 GCA_043743205.1 Schlesneria sp. | reverse complement strand
TCTGCTCCCGCTCAGAGATCGCGTTCCATCGCAAATCACTCAACCAGCAGTTATCACAAAAGTTACGCTGTGTCAGTAGAAGCCAGACAGTCGAATTAGTTCGGCCTACGGATAGCCTCTCAGCCCGCCATCATACGTTTCATGAACGCGAGGGCGTGTTGCGAGAGGTACTCTTCGTTCGGGAACATGCGTCGCCAGACTTTGGTCGCGGCAGCCAGCGCGGGGAGAGCGAGGCCGAACGCTTCGACCATCAGCCAACCGTCGTACTTCAGCGTCTTCAGCATCTGAAACGTGGTCTCCCAATCGACGTGTCCTTCGCCGGGAGTCGAGCGATCGTTCTCGGAGATATGAACGTGAACGACTTGGTCCCAGCACGATTGCATTGCCGCCGCGAGGTTCTTCTCTTCAATGTTCGCGTGGAAGGTGTCGTACATCATTTTGAGGTTCGGGTGATTGACTTCGCGACAGAAGCGCGCGTCATCCGCCGCATTCGTCAGGAAGTAGCACTCGAACCGATTGAGGTACTCGACAACCAGCGTGACGTTGTTGGCCTGCGCATGATCGGCCGCTTTCGAGAGTGTTTCCTGCCCCCACTTCCATTCATCGTTGGTGGCTCCCGATCCACTGAATGAGCCGAGTGCCGAGTGAATCGGGCCGCAAAGGTGCGTCGCGCCACTGGCCGCACACATGTCGATCGCCTGCTTCAACCGAGTCAATCCTGCCGCGCGAATGGCCGCATCGGCTGAGATCGGGTTGTCTGCGTCGGTGCAAACCGTGACCGCCGTTCGCCCGAGTCCAATCTGATCGAGCTTGGTCCCGAGCTTCTGGAACTTCGTCACCTCCATGTCGAAGATCGGCAACTCAACACCATCGAAGCCCCACTGCTTCAGGTTCTCCAAGATCGGGTAATGCTCTTCGGTGACATCGGAGGTCCAGAGCAACATGTTCATTCCGTACTTCATCGCAGGGGTTCCTCAGTAGGGAGACAGGGGGCGTTCCGCAGGTTTGATAAGCCGGGTGCTGTGAAGCCCCGAACTTCTTCAAGGAAGAAGCCGAGTTGTTATGGCACCCGGCGCAACTTGGTCATCAAAAAAAACGGGCCGTGTTGATGGGTCAATCCTGACGGCCAATCCCGCTCAGGGCAATTCAAAGTGTTTGGGAGGGAGCAGGTCAAGCACTCGCGAGCGAACGATCTGACGAGACTCAGCGAGAATCAACGTGGCCTGAGACGGCAGCGAGCACAGTTTGACTCGGGTCAAAACTTGATTCAAGCGAGTCAGCAAGTGTTCGTCGCTTGAGTAGCAACGCAAGAATTGCTCGCGTCGAAACAGAGAGATGAACCAGGCGAGACGCTCGGTCGGCTGACGAGCCATCCGATTGATGGCCACTTCAATCGCGACGGGATCGACCGAGTCGAGGACTCTCCAATACTCCTCGAACCGCTCGGGATACTGCTCCATCAAGACCGCGTCGAGCAATAGTTCCATGCCGACGTGGCCGAGAAAGCCGCAGTGGTACTGATCGTCGGCACCGAGTCGTTCACGGAAAAGTCGTGTCAGTTCGCCGGTGACTTCCACGAACCCGCGCGTCGCGTGAAACCAGTCATCGTCGTGCAGATGCCGCAACGTTCCGCCAGCCACTTCCGCTTGAAGAGTCTCGTCGCACTCCGCCCACGGTTTGAGATGCTGTGGTCGGAAACGAACCTTTCGATCGACGACCGACAGCCAGTCGGGCACCGCCGTTCCGGCCATGAAGTACGGTCGGTCGAGATGGTTCAGTGCGTGCGTGAAGTAGTTCATGAGCTGACATAAACGAGGCAAAGCTGGGATGGAGCGTGCTGATCGCCACCTTCAACCGGGCGGCAGGCGCCTCATCGTCCACCGCTGCGCCAGCGGTCGGTGAATTGGCGGCCTTGACCGGCGGAAGTTCCCGGCCACGTGGGCGACTGCATCGGCGACGGGACAGAGGTCGCGTCCTTGTTCGCGTAGAAGGTCAGTTGATCGCCGGAGTTCCATTCGCCGAAGGGATCGTGGTCATCGTCGTCAGTGAAGCCGAACAGGCGTTTCACCCACTGCACCAACAGCAGCGTCACGCCCAACATCGCGAGCATGAACAGGGCATGCACGATGACGACCGGGCCAAGGCCGAAGTATTGGTCGCAGCGTGCCACGCGTGGGTTCCAAAAGACCAGCACGAGCAGCGCGGCAAAACTGAGATACGGACCGTAAGCGATCTCTTGCGTCCGTCTGAAAACCAGCGTCGAGCCAATTACGGCCAACGAACAAAACGGTGCGACGAAAAAGACGAGGATCGTCGCTTGCCAACCGAGAAAGCTGCCGATTAACGCCATCAAAATTACATCACCAAAACCCATCGTCTCGCGCCGCATGACACGTTCACCGATAATCCGCACCAGCCAGACAATTCCGCCACCGACCACGAGACCCACGAGACTCGACAGCAATCCGTGAACGTGCGGATGGGCCAGCAACCATGCGGGGGCCACGGGATCGCGGCCGAAGAACCACGCATCGGGCATCAACCGCTGGAAAAAGCTCAGACCGGTCGGACTTTCAAACCAGACGGGCCACGGATGGAGACGCCCCAACGCGGCGGAGGCTCCCACGCCGACGACCATCGCGGGAATGGTCGAACCGTCTGGAATAATTTGCAGATCGAAGTCGATGAACGTTGCGACCAGCAGCGCTTCGACCAGCACGAGGTAGTACAGATACTGTGCGTGGAGCCAAAAGACGTGATCGGGATATTGCAGTGTCGGGTCGGCCAGCGGGCTGAGAGGCGACCAGAGGCAGCTTTCTTTCACGGTGGCTTGAAAGCCAGCGGGAACGATCAGCATGTAGAGGCCGACCCACAAGAGGCCGTTGAAGAATTCAATCAGTGCATAACGCGGTGGAATCCAATGACGGCAGTTGCGACAGCGGCCTCGCAGCAACAACCAACCGAACACGGGGATGTTGTCGATCGCGAGAATCCGCTTACGGCAGAAGGGGCACGACGAAGGGGGATGGGTCAGTCCGCGCAGTTGGTCCCACAACGACTCGTGCTGCGGGATGCGATAGATGCAGACGTTGAGGAAACTGCCGACGCAGGCTCCCAACATGAACAGCCACGGCAGAAAGATCCATTGGGGAACGCCACCAAACGTCATGGACTCGTCTCCTGAATCAGTTCGACGGGAAGTTCAGAAACGATGCGGCTGACGATGTCGCGCAATGGCATCCGGTCGGTATTGATGGTGATCGTCGCGCACTCGCGGTAGAGCGGTTCGCGTTGAGCCATCACGGTGCGAATCTCTTCAATCCCGCCAGTGGCGGTGAGATTCGGCCGTCGCTGCTTGGTGGTCGAATCGTGCAGTACGCGCAGGGCGATCGTTTCGAGGGGAGCGATCAACCAGACCACCGGTCCCGCCATGAGCAGGTCACGCCTTGTCGCTGCGTTCAGAATGCAACCGCCTCCCGTCGATAGCACCAGTCGGTCACGCTGAAACAGGTCCGCGAGGACTTCACGTTCGAGTCGTCGGAAAGTCGGCTCACCGTCTGTTGTAAAAATTTCTTGGATCGTCCGGCCCGCGCGTTGTTCCAACTCATGGTCGGCATCGAGCCAATCCCATTTGAGGCTTTTCGCCAGCCGCTTTCCAATCGTGCTTTTGCCGGTCCCACGATAGCCGATCAACGAGATCATCACGATTCGCTCTTTTGATTTTTTGAAAAGGGTGTGACCGGCATTCCGGCGCGAGATTGTGAGATTGGAGTAGCGTGAATACGTTTTCCTAGGGAACTACGAGCGTGGTGAAACAACTCTCGTGGTTCCCGAGAAGGAGGCTTAGGCATGGTCGCGAAAGTTGTGAGGGAACTCAATGTCGATGGAGTGCAGTTGGGACTGGAGAACATGGTGGGGTGGCTGAGTGGTGAGGGACGAGACGGTGGCGGTGCTTCGCGAGTAGCAGCCGGAATGCCTGCCACAATCAAATCAATTCAAAATCACTCGGCGCAGTGACCGAGACTTGCTCCTCGATTCGACCTATTTGTCGGACGCGGGGTTGGTGGTGGGCCACGAGTGGATTTGGCCGACGGAGTCGCCAGCGAGGATTGTGGCACCGTCGAAGGTGAATGCGACTCGCGTCGGCAGGATTCGGATGCGGGCTGGCGAAGTCTTGCTGGGCAGGGCGTCGTCTTTGATCGAGAAGGTCTTCAGCTCGCGGCCATCGTCGGACCACAGGCGGATCGTGCGATCTCGTCCGCAAGTGGCCAGTTCGCCGCGCGGGCCGAACGTGGCGTCGAGAACACCGTTGGCGATCTTGCCATACATTCCTGGCGGTCGTTGGGGCGGGTGTGCGTCGGGCTTTGACATCACTGGAAAGCCGGTCGTCACGTCCCACCAGACGATCAACCCATCCTCGCCGCACGAAGCGAGAACTTTGCTGTCGCTCCGCCAAGCCACGGCTCGCACCGCTCCTTTGTGTTCGGAGAGTGACAACACGATGCCGCCGTTCGCGGCATCCCAGAGATGGATGTTGCCGGTGCGATCTCCCGACGCGAGCCGCTTGCCATCGGGGCTGTAAGCCAGCGTCGTGATCCAGTCGGTGTGCTTCGTCAAAGCCTGAGCCAGCTTGGCATCCTCGGTGGAGAAGACTTTCACCACACGGCCCGAGCCGCCGATCGCAACACGCCTTTCATCGGGCGAGATGTCGGCGGCGATGACGGCATCGAACTCATCACCAATTGTCGCCAAACGCCGGCCGCTTTTGACATCGAACAGGACTGCCGCTCCGCTCTGCACGGGACGGCCTCCCGCCGCGAGCAGCACCGCGCCCGAACGGCTGAATTTCAGCACCTGCGGCTCCCCTTCGGGAAATGCGAGCGTTCCGAGGCTGCCGCGCGTGGCGGGGTCGAGGAGGCCCACGGATTCATACGCGGCCACGGCGACGAGCGGCGCGCGGGAACTGGCGGCGAGTGCCAAGATTGGAAAGGGGCGAGTCGTCGGGACGAGTTCGACGATCGGCAATTTCTCCGGCATCGGAGGCGGGCCGTGAGAGGTCTCCGCGACGGGACTGGGTTTGAAGGCGAGTGTCTGTACAGAGACGGCGGAGCCAGCGTTCTGCCTCAGGCCAGTGTCGATCCACGACTTGATCATGGCGATCTGCGCGGCTGGCAGCGGATCGTTGTTGGGTGGCATTCGCTCCTCGGAATTCTCGGCGGTGATGGCCTGGATGAGGCGACTGGCGCTCGACCGACCGGCAACGACGACCGGGCCACCACTGCTCCCTTTCTTGACCGACGCGAAGCTCGACAGGTCGAGTCCCGCTTCCTGCTTGGATTCGCCGTGGCACTGCCGACAGTGACGTTTGAAGATCGGGGCGACATGGTCGTCATAGGTGATGGGCTGCGTGTCTTCCGCGCGGACGCCCATGTTTTGGATGAGGCACAGCGCTGCGAATGCCAACAGGGATGGTACGAACTGGCGCATGATGTTCGAGATGTTCCTAAATCTGACTTTGCCCAACTTTGGAGTGCGGAGATTCATCGCCGCTTTCCTTTCTCATCTTCTGTCTGCATTTCTGATTGTCCAAGTAAGACGTTTCCGACAAAAGTCTTGTGAGCCGGGTGCCGTGAGGCCCCCGACTTTTCGGCGAAGAACCCGGGGTCTCACGGCACCCGGCTCACCTAGACCCCGCCAGTGATTGATGCGCCTCGTTAGTGGTTGAACGCGAACTCCGTCAAATTGAGCAGGCTCCAGAAGATGTCTTCGTAGACGGCCTGATCCTTCACCGCATCGCCCACGAGTTCCCGCATCGCGGTGGCCTCATCGCTCGTCGGACGGCGACTGAGAGTGCGGATGAAGAGTTCGTGAATGATCTCTTCGGGTGAAGACTTGGACTCCACGATCTGCTTGATCTGGCCACTCGCCGCGAGCCGATCGCGCACGGTGTCTCCCACGGCCAGATGCAGAACCTGCGAGAGTGTCGGCTCGCGCTTCGTCTCACAGGCACAGATCGTGCCTCGACTGGAGCGACCGAATGTCGCAAAGAAAGGATCGCCGTGATTCGGTCCTTCGGTGCCACCGCTGGAACGCGGATAGAAGTCGATCGCGCGAGTCCCCTCGGGAAATCCGGAGAAGCTGCGTGTCACACCCGTCACGGCGACGATCGAATCCAGCAGCACATCGGCTCGCAGTCGTCGCAGATGCGCGTGAGAAAACTGCCGCGCATCGCGCACATTCGACGAGTTCGGTTGGGCGCTGAACTGGTAGACGCGGGAATTGCAGATGTCGCGGACGAGGCTCCGCAGGTTGAACTTGGAATCCACCAGATGCTTCGACAGTGCCTCCAGCAGCGGGCCATTCACCGGTGGGTTGTTCACGCGCACGTCGTCCACGGGTTCGATGACGCCGCGGCCCAGCAACTGAGCCCAGATGCGGTTGGCAAGATTGCGGCTGAACAGCGCGTTGTCAGCGGATGTCAGCCACTGAGCGAGTTCTCGTCGCGGATCGCCGGTCGCTTCGACGGGCTTGATGCCGCCCAAGACTCGCGCGGGCATCGGGCGACCATCGACCAGATGCCGAGCGGGTGAGGCCGACGTGTCCCAATAGATGCGACGTTCGCTCGGCTCGACTCCGGGCTTCCGCTTCATGCCGGTGAAGAAGCTGACGAAGCTGTAGTAGTCGTCGATGGCCCAACGATCGAACGGATGGTTGTGGCACTCGGCACATTGAATCTGCACGCCCAGAAAGACCTGCGAGAAATCGGCCGCGAACGCCTTCGGTTCGAAGTTCGGCTTGTGAACGAGCATCGTGTA
>JAYTXB010000031.1:0-1894 GCA_043743205.1 Schlesneria sp. | reverse complement strand
GCGGTACCGGTCAACACGAGAGCAACGCCAAACTTGCGCATCCAAAACTCCTTTTCTGGAAGGGGGGGTGACAGACGAAGTGTCAGCGTCGGGAAATTAGGAGAATCTCAAAAGACCGTCCAGACCGAATTGCTCAACGAACAGTCTCGCCGCCATCATTTCCTCAGACTCGGGCCGACTCCGGCACGATCCGCCAGATCGTCGATGAATCAGATTTGCTGAAAGGAGTCGAGTTATCCCACGCGCGGCTAAGCGTGGAAACGTCTCGTTCCCGTTCGCGTGAGGTATATCTCAAAGAGACCGACACTGCTGGCGACTAATGACTCGAATTGCTCAGACGACACCGACACCATTTCAACTCACTGGAACATCTCTATGCCTGACCGTTTCTTTTCATCGCTCCTACCTGAGTCCGGTTCCTGCGTACTGGACGGATCCGAAGCACATCACCTGATGCACGTCTTGAGGATCACAGCCGGCGAGGTCGTGGAACTGTTCGATGGCCGTGGTCTGGTTGTCTCCGCCAAAGTCGCGACCGTTCGCAAGCGGGATGTCGAGTTACACGTCGAGTCCGCGCGGCGCGAACCGATTCCGCTGCGCGAAGTGATCCTCGGGACGGCTGTCCCTAAGGGTGATCGATTTGATTGGTTGATCGAGAAGGCGACCGAATTGGGAGTGACGCGGATCGTGCCATTGATCACCGCCCGCAGCAGCGTCGATCCTCGGGAAGGAAAGCTCGACAAGTTGCGACAGACGATCATCGCCGCGTCTAAACAATGTGGACGCAATCATCTGCTCGAACTGGACACGGTCTCGAACTGGTCGGATTTCGTGCAGAGCGAGTTCACGAACCGAGCAGCCTTCATCGCGCATCCCTTGGCGGAGGCGCTAACGATCTCGGAGGAACCGATCCGCCTCGCCTCGTCACCGTCGCTGGTCTTTGCAATCGGCCCCGAAGGAGGCTTTACCGACGAGGAAGTCGCATTGGCACTGCGCTGCGGCGCAAAGCCCGTGAGACTCGGGACGCTCATTCTGCGAATCGAGACGGCAGCCGTCGCACTGGCGGCTCTGGCACAACAGCGTTGAGACGGCAGCCCTCCGAGACATTGTTTCCGTGGACGGTCATGGCGCAACGGGCGCGAGCGACAAGAACTCGAACGCGAGGTTGGCGGCCAGAATCGCCGTGATGTTCGAGTGATCGAACGGGGGCGAGACCTCGACCAGATCGAAACCGATCAGGTCCAAACCGCGCAAGCCCCGCACCAGTTGCAGTATTTCGTAACTGGTCAGACCTCCCACTTCCGGCGTCCCCGTTCCAGGCGCGAAGGCGGGATCCACGACATCAATGTCGAGCGTCACGTAGGCTCGACGCGAACCGATTCGCGCATGAACCTCTTGCAACACGTCGTCGATGTTCCGACGACGGAACTCATCGAGCGTAATCATGCGCGCCCCGAGTCCCAGTGCATCGGCATAGTCTTGCGGCCCGGCTGTCGGACCGCGAATGCCCAACTGCATGTAGGCTGCCGTGTCGATCAATCCCTCCTCAATCGCCCGCTTGAATGGCGTGCCGTGACTGTACGGTTGACCGGGATACTCGCTGTCCCACGTGTCAGGATGAGCGTCGAAGTGAATGACCGCCACCGGCCCAAACTGCTGCGCGTGAGACCTCAACAACGGCAGTGAGATCGAGTGATCGCCGCCCAACGTCAGCAACTTCGCCCCCGCCGCCAGGACGCGACTCGCCGCCAGTTCGATCTGCTGGTGCGTCGCTCGAATGTCCGGCGGCACCACGTCGACATCCCCCAGATCGACCACCCTTTGACTCGTAAAAGGGGCTACTTGCTGCACATTGTTGTAGCCCCACAACAGCAGCGATTGCTCACGAATGGCG
>JAYTXB010000030.1:0-6871 GCA_043743205.1 Schlesneria sp. | reverse complement strand
CGCCAAGTTGTTTGAACAGGTCTATCGCCAGTTCCATTCGTACTTCGGTCCGCGCGGCTTTCGGATGGACGAACCCGAGTTCCCACTCGTCGCGGTGGTGCTGCCCGACGAGGCGCGCTTCACCAAATACTGTCGCGACGAGGGTTCGACACTCAAACCGGGGGTCGTCGGTTGCTATCTCCCGTGGTCCAATCGCGTGGCGTTGTACGACCTCGTGTCGAACGGGACCGATACGGACGACACCGTCATTCACGAAGCGACTCATCAAGTCGCCTTCAACACGGGAGTTCACTCGCGCATCGGACCAAATCCCCAGTGGGTGGTGGAAGGCTTGGCCACGCTGTTTGAAGCGGACGCCATTCGAGCCAAGCAGTCGGGAGGATCGGCACTCGACCGCATCAACCGTGAGCGGTTCGAGTGGTTCCAAGACTATCGCCGCCAGCGTCGCGCTCCCGCTTCGCTGGAGTCCTTCGTGCGCGAGGACAAGGTATTCCAACGAGCGGCCCTCGACGCCTACAGCGAAGCCTGGGCACTGATGTTCTATCTCGCCGAAAGCCGCTCCACGGAACTCGCCCGCTATATGAGGGCGCTGGCCGCGCGCGACCCGCTCCAACCGTACACTGCCGACGCCCGCCTCCAGGACTTTCGAGACGCCTTTGGAGCCGACCTGTCTCTCATCGAGACCAACTTCCTTCGCTTCCACGACCGGCTCGCGAAGTAGGTGGCACCGGGCGAGCGAGGTTCCTGCCGAGCCGTGAGACGCAAACACGATTCCGACCTAGACCCCGCGCTGCCGAAACTGACGTGACAGGCCGCGCTGGCCATCACGTCAACTACTGTCGTCTTGTCGCTCCGCCGACAAGAAGTCCAGTCGGCGGAGCGACAGGACTACAGTAGCGCGACAGGCGTCCGTTTCGGCTGCGCGAGGTATAGCACGGCTCGGCATGAGCCTCGCCTTCCCTTTTTGAATAGCCGCAGGGGCCGCTCGCCTAGGTCGCTCGGGGTTGAGTATGCTGCGACGGTGTGTGGGGCAGGCTTAGGACTCGCGCAGGAATAACTGGAGTAGCTGAAGTCGTGAGACTTCCGTCCGAAACTCTCACGAGTTCGGCTACCACACCGCCAGTTATTCCTGCGCCAGTCCCGACTGCGAAGGATGTCTCTCGGGAGTCGATCATGTTTGTTCGTCGCGTGGCTGCGGTGGGTTGTGTCGTCGGATTGGCTGTCGCGTGGCTGAGCATCTCGCCATCACTTTCCGTGGCTCAGGGAGGTGCCTCGAAAGAGAAGCCGACTCCCAAGGCAAAGCCGTTGCCGCGTGGGAAGGCCGCTGCGGCTGAAGCGGTTCCCGGCGTGCGCGACTACTCGTCAAAAAACTTTCTGCTGCACACGGATCTCGCGCCGAATGATGCCAAAGAACTGCTGACGCGACTGGAGACGATGCTGATCCTCGTGTCGCGTTACTTCGGCAAGCCCAACGCGCAAGTGATCGAGATGAACGTGGTCGAAGATCAGGCGCACTGGCCCGCCGGTTCGATCCATCCGGATGCCATCGCGAGCATCGAAGGGAAGGCGGGGATCACTCTCAGTGTGACGTTGGGACAACGCAACGGACTCGGCCAGACGCGCATAACCGCCGCGAAGTCGATCGTGTGGGCGGTGGCCGATCGTGGGACTCCGCAACACGAGGCCGTCCACGCCTACTGCCATCAGGCGTTCGGTCGCACCGGCCCGACGTGGTATGCCGAGGGGATGGCGGAGATCGGTCAGTATTGGCGTGAGAAAGACGAGAGCGTGCGCATTCACGACGGCGTGTTGCAGTACCTCAAGTCTGAGGAACCGAAAGGACTGACCGAGATCACCGCGCCGGGACAACGTACCGGCGATAGCTGGCAGAACTATGCGTGGCGTTGGGCGCTGTGCCATCTTCTGGCCGGGAACCTCAACTACCGAGACCGTTTCAAACCGCTGGGTTTGGCCCTGCTGAACGACCAGCGGACAAGCTTTGAAGACGTGTATGGTTCGATGGCGAAGGAGATCACGTTTGAATACGACTTCTTCCTGAAGCACCTCGATCAAGGCTACCGCGTGGATCTGTGCAGTTGGGATTGGAAGACGAAGTTCGCGCGTGTGAAGGGATCGGGGTCGGCTCAAGCGAAAATTGAAGCGGCTCGCGGTTGGCAAGCTTCGCGCGTGCTGGTCAAGACGGGTGACAAACTCGCGTTCACCACGACTGGCGAATGGTCGCTGAGCAAGGACGCGAGCAAGGTCTCGGCCGAAGGTGAGAGCGACGGCAAGGGGAAGCTCGTGGGAATCCTCTTCCACGACTATCGCCTGTCCGAGCCGTTCGAACTGGGAGCGTCCGGCGATTGGGAGTCTCCCGGCGATGGCAATCTGTTCCTGCGCTGCCGCGACGACTGGAGTTCGATCGGCGACAACAGCGGCACGGTCACCGTGAAGTTCAAGGCGGCGGAGTAGACTCCACTCAGGAACAGTCCGGAAATCTACATCCCGAGTCTGCGAGCCTTGTCCCCTCCCCACCGAGGGGGAGGGAGGAAGACGCAAAGCGGGCGATCGGGGGTCAGGCACCGCAGACTTCAGATTTGGCGAATGGACAGCTTCATTTGCACTAGCGATTTGCATCTCGCCAAATCTGAAGTCTGCGGTGCCTGACCCCTGACATCCCTCCCCCTCCCGCTTCGCCAAGTCGTCGCTGTACCGGTAGACGTACCCGCCCTGAACAGCCACGTTCGTCGAGTAAAACCCCACCGCCCGCCGCATCGCTTGGCGAGCATCGTCACGCAAGTCTTCGCCGACACTGGGCCGAGCCAACAACAGCGAGAGAAACGCCGCTAGGCAGTTTACAATCGGGAGTCTCATGATGGTTATTCCTTCACGAGAATGCCGGGGACAGTTTGATGCGGCGTGAATGCTCGCCCGGTCAATCGCTTGACAGAACTCTCTCTCTCTCTCTGTACTTACGTCAACCCATACGAGGGCGTTGATCGTTCAGCGCCACAAACGTACTTGGCGAACGATTCAGTCCATTCTGTTTTGATCGCGACAAGTACAACTGATTACATTTCGAGCATGTGGGAGTATCAGTCGTCATGGGTAATCGTCGTCACGTTCGTTTCGGTGTCGTTGTTGGAATGTTGATGTTTATTTGTGGCTGTAGCAGCAGTTACACGCCAAACGTCGCAGTGACTCCAACCATCACGTTGTCCTATTCTGTCGCTGATTGCAACACAAACAACAAGCCGGATAAATTGGAATTACTTCTCGCCTCAGAGGGGCCTATAGAAGATAGGAAGTGGAGCACGCCGTACGCACCGCTTATTAATGCGACAGCTAACACTAGTGGGCAGACCCATTTTTGGGCTTGCAGCCTGACAGTAGCGCCAGAAATGATAACCGGCAGAACATACGTCTACATAGTCACAAACACAGACCGTGTAGTGCTGTGGCAAAGTGATGAGGTGATTTACACGGGTGAAACCGAGTTCAACCTCAATATGGGTGAAGGTGGTTGACCGGAGTCAACAGCTTATGTTAAATTAAAACGATCGCTTGACAACCCTGTCAAATGGTTGGCTCGGTTGCCAAGCGACAATTTATTTTCATGGATCGTTCGAGTTGGCGTGTCTTTTCTCTAGACAAATGTCGTTGACACGACCCTGTGGCGGACATCGTTTTTGCGGTGTGAGTGGATAGGTGAAACTAACGATTCACTGTCATTTTTTTTATCGACAATTTTACTTGGCGCAATGGTGTGCTTCATTGCATTACTTACATGAAATATGTCAGGCTGACATGAAAAACAAGAATCACAGAACTCAGCCGTTGCGCTGTTTAGTGTCCGGAGCCGTTTATGATCGTGGCGGAATCACGATTATTGAGGTGCTCGTGTGTCTCGGCGTCATCGGATTGTTGATGGCGATTACGGTTCCTGCGGTTCAACAGGCTCGTGCGGCAAGTCAACGAATGGAGTGCCTAAACCATCTGCGTCAAATCGGGCTTGCCGTTCAGAATTATTCATCGCTGCACGACGTTCTGCCGGGGCGTATGTACTCTCCTTTTGGGGACTTGTTGGCGCAATTGGAACTGGTGGGGCCAACTAGCGCCATTAGCAAACTCAAGTACATTCCCAGACTGCGATGTCCAAGCGACCGTTCTGAATACACTGTGGGATTCCCAGCCCAATACAGCTACCTGATGAATGGCGGCTCATGCATCGAATGTTTCAATGGCGTGGTGCCGCCATCGATCCCGAGGTCGGTTAGTCCGTTGCGTTTTGCCGATATCACAGACGGCACTTCTCATACGGCACTCTTTGGTGAGCGAAAACTGGAAACGCAAAGTATGTTAGCGAGTACGCCGTTTTCATTAGAGCCACACAAGTATGTGTGGCATCTTGAGTCAAATTATACAAACGGTCAGGAAGTACAATTTCATTCGGCGTGCATTGACTCCGCCCAGAGAACGAGTCCCATTCCAAGCCAATACTTAGTCGGTCGTAACATTTTTAATCCTTGCCCGACGTATTTTCACCTGCTTCCACCGAATGCCGTTTCATGTTATTGGTCGGACACAGATGTCACGAAGGGTGCAAATCAAGCCGGTCTCGCAATCACGAGCAACCATGCCAACGGGGCGAACATCGTGCTGTGCGATGGTCACGCGAGATTCGTTTCGAGCCAGATCGACATCCGCGTCTGGAGGTCGGTTGGCTCACGAAATGGCAGCGACAGTACGGGGGATTTCTGACTTGTCACGAAAAGGCATCACGATCATCGCTTTAACGTGCGTTGCTATTGTGGCAATGTGGTATGGATACGCGTACTGGTCGCGATACCAGAAAGAATATGGTTGGGCGGTATTGCCGAAGAACCCGCTGCCCATTTCGAATTCAGCCACTGTCAAGTCACTGAGTGTGAACGACGTGAGTCTGCTCAATAACTCGATGCCACTGGTCTGGTCGAGTGGCGATCGTCACGAATGCCGTGGAGAAGTCGAAGGTGATCCGCAACGGTGGTTGAATTCACTCTATCCACGGTACACAGTCCCCGACGACTTGCCCCCGGGGGCTCCCCGAAAGTATCTGCAACTACGTTATCGTTTCTGGCGCGAAGGAGGCACAAGATATGAGAATGCGTTTGTACAGGGATTGTTTAATCTGAATCGCAAAGACTCGACATTATTTGTGGCGACAGGAGTGATTCGAGTGCCACGACGTCCGGGTGAATATGAATTTCAAATATGGGCGGGTGAGCGGGATCACAAAGCCCCGGAGCGGATGTTTGATCGCGAGTTTGGTTCTGACGATCATCTTGTCGGTCGCCGTCACATTAGCGTACGTCCAGCGAAGCCAGCGAAAAACTAACAGCGCGTAGGCCTGCCACCTGACGTGGGGCCCGCCACCTTCACGAAACAAATCCGGATCGATGCCCGACACTAGGAAATGGTCTGCAACCCCCAAGTTTTTATCACCCTAGGTCTCCTCTTCCGTTCTGGTGTGCGTTGAAGGCTCCATGCCGGGGATGACCGGTGGCGGCTTGAACGCCAGTGCCATCCGCGTTCGGGGAATCCAAAGCGGGAAGTCGCAACTGATTCTCCGGCCATTGGTAGCGAATCCGTCTCCGGGCGGGTCGGGACCAATCCAACTCGGGTCGGAACGAACCGTTCGCCGCACGCTGGCACGCGTGCGTGAGGCCCTGCTCAAGCGGGTTCCGGAAGCGGAGCCGAAATGCCTCAGCGGCGGGATTAACAATCTCAGCCAGCTCGGCGCGCGCCCTACTGTCGCTCAGCAATCCCAGTGCGTGAGCGTCGCCCCGACGTACCTGATAAGCTCGCCGCCGTTTGCGATGCCTGCCTGCAACCCAATCCACTCGCTCGACCGTCGCTGGAGTGGGTGCTTGGCGAAGTTCAAAGTAACGCTTGACCTATTCCTCGGGCGGTCCACAGCTCGGAAATTAGTCGCCCCTTGGGCGCGAGGAATAACCGCTATGAAGTTTCCTGTTGAGACGATTCCGACTGTTGTTGTACTCCCGAGGCGTTGGTCGTGGCGACGACTCGGCGTTGTCGTGGTGTTGCTCGCGATGGGCTTGGTGGCGAGCGGGTTCATTGCGGACTTCACCTTCTGGCGCGCTCATGTTTGTCTCGAACAACGCGACCACCAAGGCTCGTTGTCATGGTTGCAATGGGCGACGTGGTTGCGTCCCGATACCGCCGAGCTGCACTATCTGCTGGCAAGAACCAACCGGCGACTGGAGCGGTTCGCCGAAGTGCAGCAACATCTGCAACGGGCTTCCGAATTGGGCTGGAGCCGCCGGGACTTGGAGCGGGAAACCTGGCTTTCGCAGGCTCAAACCGGTCAGTTCGCGGAGATGCAGGACCACTGGAGCGAGCTGTTTCTGAACGCGAAATCGGACGGCCCCGAAATCTGTCGGGCTTATGTCATCTCGGCACTCAAGCAGTTTCGAGTGGCCGATGCACAGCAAGTGATCGCGGTCTGGAAGGCCGATTTTCCGCGCGACGCCGAACCCTATTTTCAAGAAGCCCGGATCGCCGGAGTGGCACTGCGCTGGCAAGACGCCGAGCGCGCCTACCGCCACGCTCTGGAGCGTGCGCCTGAACGAAATGACATCCGCGCAGGTTTGGTCGAGGCCTGCTCGAAGCAACTCAAGTTTGCGGAAGCGGACCAGGAGCTGCGGCAACTGCTGCAGCGCGATCCCGATAATCTCGCGGCGCAAACTCAGCGCGCCGAGTGCCTCGTCCGACTTGGTTCACTGGAGGAATCGCGCGCGTTGGTGAAGTCTGTTCTGGAACGCCAGCCCGATGATTACGCGGCGCTCTTGCTACTCGGACAGATTGAGGT
>JAYTXB010000029.1:0-1364 GCA_043743205.1 Schlesneria sp. | reverse complement strand
GGCGGCATCCCGTTCCGCTTGCTCTTTCGCCTCTTTCTCCTTTTTCGTGGTCAGGAACGACACCCCCTCGGGGAATGTGATTCCAAACGTGGCGACTCGGGAATGAGCGGGCTTCCAAGTCGGCAGGAGTGCGGGTGGCTTCGGTGCGCCGACCGTGATCGTTTCCAACGAGGGCCAGCGTTGCAGTGCGCCGTTCATCCCGGACGAGAAGAGCTGCGCGGAGAGTGACAACGACAATGTCGAAGTCGGAACATCATTGAGCAGTGCGTCGAGAGACTCTTCCGAATTGTCGAGCGTCCAATGGGGAGCTGGGACGACACCCTCCCCGGATCGCCCGCGCAGACGACTCGCCATCTCATCAAGCATTCGAAGCGAACCGTCACTCATCGGCTGGTCCTTCTGGGTCAGTGACCGCATTACGCCGATCTCGCCGTTCCCAACCGCAGCGTTTCTTCGAGAGCCTCACGCACCCGCTCGAACGGCTCACTGAGCGTCGCCTCAGCCGGGATCAGTTTGGCATAGCGCTCGATCTCATCCCGATCCGTAGGGAAGTCGGGATGCATTCCGAACGCCTGAACGCCACAACACACGGTTGATGCGTCCGCCGCTTCGAGCTTCATGAGATACGCGACAGACATCGGCACATGTTGCCGCAGGTCGAGAATCTCGTTCGATTCGAGCAGCACGAGCTGCGGCTTCACGCCGACCTTATCGACCAAAGTCCGTCCGATCAGTTCGCTGAGAACGAAGGGGCGCAGCGTCGGGCCGTACAGAATCTGTTGCGCCCGGTTCGGCTTCACGGGAGCGGTGCATTGGAATTCGAGCGGGCGACCAAACCGGTTTGTCACCAGCAGCCCACCCACGAATCCCCGCTCCGGATCCTCGATTGCCGCCAGGAAGCCTAATCGAAACGAGTCGCTGTTCGCGTGCGACATCCAGCCATCCTTGCCGTCGTCGTCGTGAGGTTTTTTGCTCGAACGAGACCACTCGTTGAGTCTGTCGATTCCGTCCAACAGGACTCTTGATCGGAGCCGCACCGCGCGGGACTTGAGCGCAAGCTCTCAACCTCACACCTCGTGGGATCGCGCAAACTGGATCGGTCGCGGGGGAGTCGTCCTGTCCCCCCAAAAGGAATCAAGTTGTCGCCCGATCCAACACGCTTCTTCGTCGGCCATGCCCGAACGAGGCATGGTCTCTCGACGGCTTGATCGTGTTCAGCACTATGAACAGCCTATTGAATCCCGTTGAGTAATGGGAGGGCGAGGCGGCTTTGCCCAACAAATGCGAACACTCACAAGATGTAGGGTGGACTGGCCCCCCAACTTTCCAGCTAATGTGGTGGACTATGATTTGTTGGGCAAAGC
>JAYTXB010000028.1:0-1139 GCA_043743205.1 Schlesneria sp. | reverse complement strand
AATTAGCCGCAGGGCGCTAGCCCCGGTTTGATTTCGCCTAACCGTGGGCTAGCGCCCTGCGGCTGATGAATGCGTTCCAACACGAATGGCGGAGAGCCGTGATTCGGAAGCGAGTACAGGTCCCGTAGGATGGGCACTCTTGCCCGTCAGGATTTTGTGAACGTGGCAGCGAAAGCAAAAGGCAGGACGGGCAGGAGTGCCCATCCTACATTCATGTTGTTGGACAAGTTCTTAGGCCCGCCATGCTCGATCAGAGTCATTCACCGCTGCAACCGCCTCGGGCGTGGATGACCGCGCCGGTGGACGGTCGTCGGTGGGAATTCTTTGCGCGCGGTGACGAATCAGCCTCGCTCGTGATGATGCCGGGTGTCGATCCCGTTTGTGTCCGCACCGCGAAGATGGCGCGTGTGGAATCAGTGCTGCTCGTCTCCAACGGGCCTCAGTCCGCGCGACGTTTGATGAAGCTGGCCACGTTGGCGGATGTTTCCGAAGCGAAGCGACTGATTGATCGACTCAACTTGGCTTACGATCACGATGGGACCGCGTTCCGCATCGAACGGGTGGCGAGTGGCTATCGCTTGCTGACGCGTCCACTGTTCGCCTTTTGGTTGGGGAAGGTTCATCACCGACAGGCCGAATTGAAACTGTCGCCCCCCGCGTTGGAGACGCTGGCCATCGTCGCCTATCGCCAACCGTTGACTCGTTCCGAGGTCGAGTCCATACGACGAGTTCAATGTGCCGACATGCTCAAGCACTTGATGGATCGCAACTTGGTCCGCATCGCCGGTGAAGACGATTCGCTCGGTCGCCCATTCCTGTACGAGACGACTCGGCAGTTCCTCGAACTCTTCGGGTTGAAGGATCTCGATGATCTGCCTCAAGCGGATGTCTTGCGCAAGCCCCGCGCGACGCCGGTCGTCGATGCCGAGGGACTTGATGACGATGTGGAAGTGGATGTCGAAGCGAACAGCGCAGCGGCGTGAGCCGATTGGCATTTGTTTTAGAAACCCACAGTGTGAGTTTAGAAGTTGCGCTGTTTTTTGTTTTCGCCCCAAGGGGGCCTCGGAGACCAGCCCAGGGCCAGCGAACACCGTGAGCGCCGCCCTGGGAAACCGAACACCAGAACGTTGTGCCCTGAA
>JAYTXB010000027.1:0-3319 GCA_043743205.1 Schlesneria sp. | reverse complement strand
GACCACGGCGCGACGATCCTGTTCGGCACTCCGACGTTCCTGCGCGGGTATCTCAAGCGGGTCGAGAAAGAGCAGTTCAGCAAGCTCGATCTGGTCGTGGTCGGGGCCGAGAAACTGCCGGTCAATCTGGCCGAGCAGTTCCGCGACAAGTTCGGCATCCTTCCGTCCGAAGGCTACGGCACGACTGAGACCTCTGGTCCGGCCGCCGTCAACATCCCCGACCATCGCTGCGACGCAGTCACACAAAAAGGAACAAAGCTCGGCACGGTCGGCAAGCCGCTTCCCGGTGTCGTCGTCCGCGCGATCGACGCCGAAACGCGACAGCCCCTTGCCCTCAACCAAGAGGGGCTAATCCAGATCAAAGGGCCGAACATCATGCTCGGCTACTGGAACCGGCCCGAGAAAACCGCCGCCGTCTTGAAGGATGGCTGGTACGACACGGGTGACATGGGCAAGGTCGATAACGAAGGCTTCCTGCACATCACCGGACGGATCAGTCGCTTCTCGAAGATCGGCGGTGAGATGGTCCCACACCTCAAGATCGAAGAGTGCCTGCTGAAGATCGTCGACGACCCTTCCAGCGCCGACGCCAGCATTCAACTCACCGTCACCTCAGTCCCCGACGCCAAAAAGGGGGAACGCCTGATCGTCCTGCACCGGCCCCTGACAAAACCGGTCTCACAAATCATCGATGAACTGTCGAAGTGCGACCTTCCGAACCTTTGGGTTCCCTCACAAGACAGCTTCCTCGAAGTCTCCGAAATCCCCCTGCTCGGCACCGGCAAACTCGACCTGCGAGCCATCAAACAACTCGCGATTGAGAAGGCGAAGTGATTCGATAGGAGGTAGGGTGTGTGGACCGGCCCCAAAGCTGCATTCCGGGCATTCCACCGATGACGAGTTTCATGAAGCCCGCCAGCGCTGTTTGTATCATGCCCACGAGTCTGCCCCGTTTCCTCTTCCGCAATCGAATTGATTCCAATGCCTGAACCCAAATCGTTCGGCGATTACTGGCCGGATGCCTCGAACTGGATCACACTTGCCAGCGGTGAGTATTACCCCGACATCCTTCCTGAAGCATGCAATCTGTACCAGCCGGTCCTTGTTGCATTCGGTCAGTTGCTGGAGCGATCTGAATCATCGACGCGGCTATTCATGGACATCTGTGGTGTCAGTGAAACGTGGATGCGGATTCAACTGGCCCGTGTCTTTCGCAAGTATGTCAGCCCGCCGCTTTCCGTCGAGATGCTGAAGAAGAAGACGCAGGCTGCAGCCATCTGCGAGCGGTTTGCCGACGACTTTCGTCCGATTCACGAAGTGCAGCGAGCATTCACGTCGCGACCAATACGGGATGAAGCTCTGTGCGCTTTATTGTGGGAGTACAAGGATCGCGGCAAGAAAGGATACGATCTGACCGAACGGTTCTTCGCCATGATTCGCACGCAACTTTCGATGTTCGACATCACCGGTCCCGAGCGGGCAGGCAAAGACATTCGCTTGGGAACGGTCTGGGACGACTATCCGAAGGCGGATCGCCCTGCGGACTTTGTGATTCGACGGGCCGGTGAAGTCGTTGCGGTTGGATTCGCACGCTACGACGGCGATCGGGGAGGCTCGCAGGAAGATGATCGCACGGGCGGCTATCGCGAGTGTGCATCTGAGATTCTTACCTTTGCGAAGAAGAAGAGGCTCGGGCGGTTGAAGGTAATCTTCCTCAACGACGGCCCCGGTCTGTTGCTCGGTTCGATGTGGCGAGACTATGCCGCCATCGAAAAGAGCGGTCGCGGTCTGATTCGAGTTGTGACTCTGCGGATGGTTCCCGAACGAATCACCGCCGAATGGCTGGAGGAATAGACATGGCAACGGGCGTCCCGTCGAAACAAGCCAAGCAGGGTGGCGACTTCGTGTTGGCCTATGAAGGCAAATTGCCCGTGGAAAGTGTCCTTGAGCTTTCTGCTGTTGAGCCTGCTGTCTGTCCGATTGAGCCAGCGATTTCGACCGGACGCCTCTATCGGGGCGACAACCTTGGTGCAATGCTCTGGCTCATGCGGGACCACGAGGTTTGTGGGCAAGTGCGGTGTGTGTACATTGATCCGCCCTACGCCACGTCACAGGCGTTTGTTGATCGCGATGCGAACCATGCCTACGAAGACGTTCTCAGCGGGGCCGGCTATATCGAGTTCCTGCGCCGTCGCCTTATCGTGCTGCGAGAGCTGATGGCGGAGGATGCGTCCATCTTCGTTCATCTTGATCAAAAAATTGTGTTCGAGATCAAGCTCGTGATGGACGAAGTCTTCGGCAGGAAGCAGTTTCGCAACTTCATCACGCGAAAAAAGTGCAACACCAAGAACTACACGAAGCATACGTTCGGCAACATCTCGGATCACATTCTGTTCTACACGAAGACGGACGACTACGTGTGGCATCGCCAGTACGACGCCTGGTCGGAAGATCGATTCCTCGAAGAATACTCGTATGTCGATGAAGCGACCGGCCAGCGCTACAAGAAAGTGCCGGTCCACGCTCCGGGAGTTCGCAACGGCGCGACCGGGCAGCCTTGGCGAGGCAAGCTGCCGCCGAAGGGCAAGCACTGGCAACTCACACCCGAGAAGCTCGATGTGCTGGATGCGGCAGGCGAAATCTATTGGTCGCCCAATGGGAACCCGCGTCGAAAACTCTTCTTCGATCCCAACAAGGGCATTCCGGCACAGGACATCTGGATGCAATTCAAGGACGCGCACAATCAAAACGTCCACATCACGGGCTATCCGACGGAGAAGAACTTCGATCTCGTGCAGCGTCTTGTGGCAGCCACGACCAACCCGAACGACCTCGTGCTCGACTGCTTTTGTGGGTCGGGCACGACGCTGGAAGCCGCAGCCAGTCTCGGTCGCCGTTTCATTGGGATCGATGCGGGCGAGCCAGCAATCCAAGCGACGCTCAAGCGACTTCAACACGGACGAGAGCCGATGGGGGATTTCGTCGGCCAACGCAAAGCACCCGCGAAAAGCCATCGCACAAAACGAGCGGAACCGACGCTCTTCAATCTGTCCGATGAATAAACGCGGCGTGGCCCAGACGCGGCCTTGGGCGTCTGGATCGCAAGCGACAAGAGGCTTAACTGACGACGGTTCGTCCACACGACCGCAGGGTGGCCCAGTTTGCTTCTGTAGAGACTGAAGGCAAGCCGGGCCACTTTGGCCCTCATCGAAAGATGCGTTGAGAGAAGAGATAGAGGTCGTTCTTCCAGACGGCGAAGTCGTGGTTGCCGGGTTCGACGTGCCAGACGTGCGGCACGTTTTTCTCTTTGAGGTCCGAG
>JAYTXB010000026.1:0-4873 GCA_043743205.1 Schlesneria sp. | reverse complement strand
CGCTCCATCGCACGTAGCAACAGCAGGCCAATCAATTGAGCACTGATCGACCATTCGCGCCACGTTGAGCCACCTCCGAAATCGCGCGCGTCTCGGGCGGAGCGGAGCCGTCGCAATTCGTCCCAGAGAATGAACACGTAGCGGTACATGAAGCCAATCATCGCGATCAGGACTACGGGGCAGTGCCAGCGCCGCAACGCGGTGAGCAGCTCGTGCAGCGGCAACACATGGATCAGCCACAGCCCGGCCAGAAACGACACCGTGCAACGTAGCCACAGCGACACGGCCCAGTTCCACGCGAGGCCATCCACACTCGCCACAGGGATCGAAAGGCCGAACACGAACAACGCGGGGAGAAACAACAGCAGCCTGCGGGCCAAGTAACGCAGCGTCACTCCCGCCAAGCTCAACACCATGAAGACCGCGACCAGCAGCAGCCCTTGTGCGGGCCAGTGTTCCAGCGGAATCAGTCCGGAGACCACGATGACCAACAGTGCGCAGCACAGCTTCACACCGGCTGGCCAGCGGTGGCAGAGCGAGAGGTCCGGCGTAAGCTGGCCCGCACTGTGCGAGCGGGAATCAGCCATCGGGACTGTCCGCCCACCGGAGCGGGGTGACGTTCCCACGGACGATTCGAGCCAACACGATGGCTCCCATAAACACGATCGCTGTGCCGAGCAATCCTGCCAGCGACACAGACCACCAGCCTGCCACCGGTAACGGGATCGCGTAGTCACCGAGTAGTAGCGGTGGTCGCTCTGTCTCCAGCGTGGCGAATCCGAGTCGTTGCGAAACGGCATCGAGTCCGTCGGGGAGTTCACTCTTGAATGGGGCCAACAGCGCGGCGACGGCCAACGCGGTCACAAAGCCCGCTGTGGCGAACTGGCCCAGTGCGCGATGAGGCCGCATCGGCTCGGGCAGCGGGATCAAATCGGCTCGCCGCGACAGAACGAACGCGAGGACCGCGCTCGTGATGAGTGCCTCCCCAACTCCAATCAAGGCGTGATAGACAACCATCAGCGTGAAGACGCCGCGCGGATCGAAGCCACGTGCGTGCGAAGACATCCCAAACTCGAAGCAGAACAACGCGGCCGCCGCCAGCACCGACAACCACGCGGCCACTGCGGCCGAAGAGACCGTGGCCGTCACACTGGTGCCGAGGCAGCGGCGCAACGCGGCATAGACCGCATGGCCCCCCCACGCGCCTACGACAGCCATGTTGAGAATGTTCGCTCCCAATGACAGCAACCCACCGTCGCTGAACAGCACGGCTTGCACGATCAGCACGAGACTGATTGCCAGACATCCCGCCCACGGTCCCAGCATCACCGCCGCCAGCACGCCGCCCAACAAATGCCCTGACACCGGCAGACCGAGCAAAGGGAAGTTGACCATCTGTGCGGCGAAGACGATCGCCGCCATCATGCCGGTCAATGGGACGGCACGATCTTCGAGATCGACTCGAAAGCGACGCAGTGAGTACGCGATCGCACATGCGCTGACCGCCGCTGCCGCCACGCAAACCTCCGGCCCCAAAATCCCGTCTCGAATGTGCATCGTCTCGCGTTGCCTCGTAAAAAACGGCCACTGAAATTGCGGGCCGTTTCGGCTCTCCGCCATTCGTGTTGATTTTTGTGGTACATCAGCCGCTGGGCGCTAGCCCCGGTTCGATTTCGCTTAACCGGGGCTAGCGCCCAGCGGCTAATTTCTGCGGGCCAACAGGAATGGCGGAGAGCCGCCGTTTCTTAACACATCACTCCACCGATGCCAAACGTCGCGTCCTTGGCGAGAGCGACACGGCTCATGTTGCTGGCTTGTCGCCCCAGCGTTTCATTAGTTCGTTTTTCACGCCGAGTTGGTCGCAGATGCGGGCGACGATGAAGTCGATCAGATCGTGAATCGACTGTGGCGCGTGATAGAAACCGGGCATTGCGGGAAGGATTGTGGCTCCCGCTTCGGCCAGCCGCTTCATGTTGTCGAGTGCGATCACGCTGAGCGGTGTCTCGCGCGGGACGACGATCAGTTTGCGACGCTCCTTCAAATGGACATCGGCCGCGCGGTGAATGAGATTCTGTGATTGACCACTCGCCACGCTGGCCAACGTTCCCATCGAGCACGGGCAGATCACCATCCCTTCGGTCAGGAACGAGCCGCTGGCAATCCCGGCCGAGTAGTTGCGGTAGTGGTGATAGACAATCTTGCCGGTCAGCAACTCACTTTCGCTGAAGATCGAGCTGGCCGCGTAGCCGAATCCGCCGCTCGGCTGGAACATTTTCAATTTGCTGTCTTGCGCGAGTTGCTCTTCGCTCGGCAGCAATTGCTGTGGATCGAAGTGATCCAGATCGACTTTCAGCCCGACCTCCTGCTTCATCACTTCCACGGCAGCGGGGCTGATCGTGAGATGCACGGTTCGCCCCGCTGCGACCAGGACTTCGAGCAACCGCAGTGCGTAGGCTGAACCACTGGCACCGGTCATGGCGACAACGAGATGGGACATGGGGAAGCCTGTGAAGAAGGAGTCAGGAAGCAGGGGACAGGAGTGAGAAAGCGAGAAGCAGAAAGTGAGAAGCGTTGGGCCACGCGAGTATGAGATTCCAAGTTGATCATGCTCATTCTGACCCCTGACTCCTGTCCCCTGACTCTTTCTTCTCCGTCTCCTTCTTGCCGACGTACAGCGTCGCGATGCCAAACGTCAGCGGTTTGAAAGTCACGCTGGAGAGACCGCACGCTTGCATTTTATCGGCCAGCGCTTGGCCATAGGGAAACTGAGAGACCGAGTCGGGGAGATAGTTATAGGCCGACTGCCGATTCTTGGCGAAGAGCTGACCGATGCGCGGCAGCACGTACTTGAAGTAGTTGCGGTAGACCGAACCGAACAGCCGGTTGGTGGGCATGGAGAACTCCAACACCGCCACGCGGCCTCCCGGCTGACAGACGCGCACCATTTCACGCAGCCCGCGCTCCGTGTCGGTGACGTTTCTCAACCCGAACGCGACGGAGACGATTTGGAAGCGATCGCTCTCAAACGGCAGGGCCTGAGTGTCGGCTTCGGTGAAGTTCAGAGCTGCGGCTCCAACGGCGATCTGCTTTCCGAAGCGACGGTCTCGTTTGACCTCAGCCAAGCGCAGCATCTCGGGAGTGAAGTCGGTCGCTTCGACGGGGACTTGGCCTCGCCCCGCCTTCCAGTACGCCAGCGCAAGGTCTCCCGTTCCCGTGCAAACATCGAGGATCGGAGCCGTCCCACTGGGAGCGACCGCGCGGACCGTGCGCCAACGCCAATAGAAATCGGTCCCACCCGAGAGGACGTGGTTCATCAGGTCGTAACGCCCGGCAATTTCGCCGAACATCTGACGGACGCGGGCTTCGGACTTATCAACGGGCAGGGTCGAGGTCATGGAAGAGCTTTTAGCTTTTAGCGATGCGCTGTTGCGCCAGAGTGGAATGGCAACGGTCAGTGTGATCTGCGGTCGAGGCCCAGTTCGGACCAACGTTCTGCGACGAGGGCCTGCAATGCGTCCGAGTGTTGTAGTGGGTGCGGCCACGCGCGGGGATGGCCTTCGTCAGGCAGCTTGCACGTCGCGTCGATGCCGAGAGCGTGACCGATGCCGCACACGGGAGCCGCGTGGTCGTCCATCTGAGTTGGACCTTGATTGAAGATCACGTCGCGGCCCGGATGAACGTGCGCGCCGACGGCGAACCAGACCTCGTCCTCGTGCTGCACGTTCACGTTGGCATCGACGATGACGATCAGCTTGCTCGATCCGAACTCGGTCGCGCCCCAGAGCGCGTTCAACACGCGCCGCGCTTGTTGCGGTGAGTCCTTCCGAATGCTGACGAAGAGCAAGTGACGACTCGCGCCGGAGAACGGCCGATGCCAATCGACAACCTCGGGGATCAGACGTTTCAAGAGCGGCAAGAACAGTCGATCGAGTGCCAGCGACATCCACGCGGATTCGCTCGGCGGTCGGCTGGCAATCACGACGGGCAACACGGGATTGGCACGATGCGTGACGGCGGTCACTTGAATCACCGGCAACTCTTCGGGGAGCGAGTAATGGCCGGAGCCGGTCGCGATGGACGGTGCCATTTGCGGCGTGGCGGCATGGTCGATGTAGCCTTCGAGAATGATCTCGGCTCCGGCCGGAACATCGAGTTCCACCGAACGGCCTCGCACCAAATCGAGACTCGCGCCGCGCAACAGCCCGCCGAAGAGACCGCGATCAATCGACGACGACAGCGGCGCGGAGGCCATCAATCCCAGTAACGGATCGCCGCCGAGCGACATCGCGACGGGAAGCTGCTTTCGCTCGCGCACGGCCGACTGCCAGTGACGATAGCCCTCGTGCTGCCGATGCCAGTGCGGCACCACTTCACGCGGGCCGACGACTTGCAGCGGATAGCTTCCCCAATGTTCGACGTTCGTCACGGGATGGCGCGTCAGTGTTTGTGCGGCGGTCAAAGTGGGATTGGCTTCGTCGGGCCAGCAACGCGGGATCGGCAACTCCCACAAGTTCACATCGCGGCCGAGTTTGACGACCTGCTGACAGACCGCCGTCTTGATGACGCGCGGCGCGAAGCGGTTCGAGGGAGTCGCCGACGCCGTGAGCCTCAATGCCTCAAGCCATCCCGAAGAGGTCTCACCGCTGAGTAATCGGTCCATCGTTGCCGAAACCTGATCGAGTGAATCGACACCCAGCGCGAGACATAACCGCCGCCGACTTCCCAACAGATTGGCCACGACCGGGATCGGACTGTTCTTCACGTTCTCGAAGAAGAGGGCGGGACCACCATCGGGCGCTTGTGTGACTCGTTCGACAATCGCCGACAATTCCAACGCCGCATCGACAGGTGCCGCCACGCGCACGAGTTCCCC
>JAYTXB010000025.1:0-6778 GCA_043743205.1 Schlesneria sp. | reverse complement strand
CGAACGCAAGGGGCGAGCCTATGGCTGGTACAACTTCGCAATCGGCATTGCCACGCTCCCCGCCAACCTGATTTTCGGTGCGCTCTATCAAACCTATGGTCCGCTGGCCGCGTTCAGTTGGGGAGCCAGCCTGGCACTGATCGCAATCGTGATGATGACGGGAGTTGTCGCAAAACCGCTCAAATCCACCTCCTGAGCAACCGGATCGCCCCCTGACCACACATCACTCGGACGAACACACGCTGACGGAGCAGTAGGGTGTTTGGCACCCAAGTCGAACGGAATTACGAAGCATGCCAGTCGAGAATCCGAGAACTAATCCCGTCCATTACCCGGCTGATCGCCGTTTCCGCATCTGGATTCAACCGCGCGTGGTGGTGGTTGCACTGGCCTTGGCTTTGATCCCGATCGCCGCCGCCTGGGTGCAATTCTTGGCGGTTGGCTTGCCAGAGATTGCCAGCAATCCACACGAACATTCCGCTTTCGACCAACCAACTGGTTTTCCGAGTTGGGTTCGCGTCACGCACTACGTCAACTTTCTGTTCCTCGTGATGCTTGTCCGCAGCGGGTTGTCGATCCTGATGGATCACCCGCGCTTGTATTGGAACGACCACTGCACTCCCGGCACGGAATGGATGCGGTTCACGCCGCTCGCGGTTCCGGCCGACCGAGTTTGGACGGCCAAGGAAGACGCTCGTTACATCTCGCCTTGGCTCGGCTTGCCCGGCTACCGCCACACCATCGGTACCGCGCGGCACTGGCACTTCTTGAGCGTTCTCTTCTGGCTCGGCAACGGGCTGCTGTTCGTGGCGTTGCTGTTTTGTACGAACCAGTGGAAGCGGTTGGTGCCAACTTCTTGGCAGATTCTGCCCGACGCTTGGTCTGTCTTCGTGAACTACGCGACCTGCCACCTGCCAAAGGAGCCGAACGGCTTCGTTCACTTCAATCCCTTGCAGCAACTCGCGTACTTCGGCGTCGTGTTCCTCATCGCACCGCTCTCATTGGTCACGGGCTTGGCCATGTCGCCCGCTCTCGACAATCGGTTCGGTTGGTATCCGAAACTGTTTGGCGGACGACAATGCGCCCGCTCGATCCACTTTCTGCTCACGCTGAGTTACGTGGCGTTTCTGATTCTCCATGTGGCGATGGTCGCGATGACTGGCCTCGTCCGAAACATGAACCACATTGTTCTCGGCACCGACGACACGACACCGCCGGGACTCATCCTTGGCTTGATCGGGATCGCCGGAGTCGTGGCGCTTTGTGTGGCGGCGCACTTCGTCTCGTGGAGCGTGCCACGCGCGGTTCAGCAATGCGCGAGCGGCTTGGCCGGACCGATCGGAAAACTGCTGTTCGGAAAGCTGAAGCCGTGTGTCCGCTACGACAAGGCCGACATCTCGCCGCGCTTGTGGGCCAACGGCAAGGTGCCGACCTCTGCAGACTGGCTGCAACTTCAGACCGGCAGCTTCCAAGGTTTTCGGCTCAAGGTGTACGGCCTCGTCGAAAACCCCGTCGAACTCTCCTTGGAAGAAATGCGTGCCATGAGCAAGCAGGAGCAAATCACCATGCACCACTGCATCCAAGGCTGGTCGGGGATCGCCGCCTGGAGTGGGCTTCCGCTGCGGAAGCTGATCGAACTCGTGAAGCCGACGCCCGCCGCGAAGGTGCTCGTTTTTCATTCGTTTGGCGAGGGCCTGTATGGCGGAGAGTACTACGACACGCTCACGCTGGAGAATGCTTTGTACGAGCAGAGCATCCTCGCCTACGAGATGAACTTCGAGACGCTGCCGACGCTTTACGGAGCACCGCTGCGGCTGCGGGCCGAGAATCAACTCGGACACAAGATGGTCAAGTGGATCAAGTCGGTTGAGTTCGTTAGCAGCGAAAAGCAGATCGGCAAGGGGCACGGCGGCAAGAATGAGGACGATGAATACTTCCCACTCGTCGCCAACATTTGAGATCGCCCTGGCGTTAGTGCTGCTCCACTCACTTGCCATCAACCGGCACGCCGTGCGGTGGCAGAAGATGGAACGTGACCTCGTCAACTTCCCTGAGCTTGGTGGCCAATCGAGCATAGATCGGTTCGACAACGGCGCGGCTCAGTCCGGGAGTTGTCATAGTCACGCGACAACGCTTGTCGGCGTCGAGGTGACCGATGATGAATCGCCCATCGGCTTCGCTGAAAAGACGGCCCGCGCGGGATGAGATGCTCCTCGAGTCACGCATTTTTGACTCGAGGACGGGAAGCAGCCTCACGTCGAAGTTCTGCATCTGATCTGGGAGTTACTCTCAACGTCAGCTCTGTCTCCTGATCAGCAACTCGAACCGAAAGCAGATCTGTGTTGCTGACATCTAAAAACCAGCCGCACTCGCCGAGAAGGGATACCGTAATGACTTGAGCGGTAGCCCGTCATAGACAAATCTCACTTCGGCGTTGGTGGTCTCGGTCAACGCCGCACGGAGTATCGCATGGCTGCTGACCTGCGATACCACAGCCGCTCCGACCGGTTGGTCGTTCTGATCGAGAACGCGTCCGATCAGTTTGGCTCTCGGCGCGACGAGCAGTTCAACGTCCGCATGTGGAC
This sequence comes from Schlesneria sp., assembly GCA_043743205.1. Lineage (GTDB taxonomy): Bacteria > Planctomycetota > Planctomycetia > Planctomycetales > Planctomycetaceae > Schlesneria. Next base: position 4,193 of record JAYTXB010000025.1, on the reverse strand, counting down.
GTTCTGAGACATCAACCCCCGCACTCGTTCGGGCCATTCTAGGGCTGGTCACCATCAAACGCTCGACGCCTGCAGGAACACCTCGTAGCTCGAAGCGATCGCGTGAGTCAGTTTGCACGAGATGCCCGTGCTAAGCGTAGACACTCGCTCCGGCAATCGGCTGGCGAGATGCGTCGTGAAGGACAGCTCCGGAAATCACGCGTCCCGGCTTCCAGCGAATGATGATGTTGACCGGCTTCGGCTCTGCGAATGAATTGCCATCCACGACGGATGCCACCTCGCGCACAACCGGCTTTAACGTCGAGCCAATCCACCACCACGTCATGATCGGGCGCGCGACCATCACCGCCACCATCCCGCACAGCACGAGATACCGTACCCGCGCCGAGACTCGCCGCATCGCGAGCAGCAATACCGCCGCAACGGCCGCGATCACGATCCCCTGCCACACAAAGTGCAACAGCGCCCAGCCCAAGGCTTCAATCACCGGCAGTTCGAGCGAACGCAGGACATCGTTCATGAGGCACCTCGTGAAAGGTTGAGGGTCGATTGTTGAGGGTCGATTGTTGAGGGTTGATGGTGAGAGTTGATGTTGAGGAAGTTGCTGGATCGCTAATGGCCATTCGCCCCAACGGGGCCTCGGATATCAGCCCAGGGCAAGCGAGCTTCAGCGAGTGCCGCCCTGGGTTTGTGTGACGACGTTTGATCGTGCCCTGAAAGGGCACAGGAGTTTCGGTTCGATAGCTCGCTGAGTGGCCATGATTTTGTTCGTGCGTTCCCGTGCCCCTTCAGGGCACGACATTCGTGTCATCGATTCCTAGGGCGGCGCTCACGTTGTTCGCTGGCCCTAGGCTGGTATCCGAGGCCCCTTCGGGGCGAGTGCTCAGAACACGCAATGGCATCGCCCCAGCCGCGCGTCAGCCTGAAGACGCACTTACTTCGCTTTCCGCTCCATCTCATCCAGCAGTTTCCGGATTTCGGCGAGGTCCGCGCGAGACGCCTTTCGTCCCGACAGGGCCTGCAAGACAAGCTGCTGCGCCGACCCACCGAACGCTCGGTCGAGCAGATCGCCGACGAGTTGCCGCTGCGTCTCTTCCGCCGGCACAACCGCCTCATAGACATGCGACCGGTTCGTGTCGTCGCGCTGGACGAGACCCTTCTCGGTCATGATCTGCATCAGTTTCAGCGCGGTGGTGTAACCCGTCCCACGCTCCTCCTGAATCGCATCCGTCACCTCGCGCACCGTCGAGGGACCGCGCTCCCACAGCACGCGGAGTATCGCCAACTCGGCATCAGTCGGCTTGGGAAGTTCTCTCTTCGCCACAATCGGACTCCTTCGGTATGACCATTCCACCGGACGGGCCACACGTTATACGAAGACGTTCGTAGTGTCAACGAAGAGTTTCGTAGAACGACAGCACAATCGGGGAATTCGTTGGAGTGGCACACTGCTGCTTAGCGTTGGCGGTGGCATTCTCAGTCAACGTGGCGGCGCGTTGTTCACGGCGGTCGAACGGAGTTTGGTGACAAGCCCCAGCGGAGCAAACCACAGTTGGCTTAGGACCGGCGCATCAATAACAGTCAGGCATGTGACAAACCTGCCAGTCACTTGTGCGACGCCCCCTCACCCTAGCCCTCTCCCCGCAAAGCCGGGGCGAGGGGACAAAGCCAAACACGCGACAGTTATTTCTGCTCCAGTCCTTAGGGGACGGTGGCTTCGATCGGCGTTGCCGGCTTGTCGTTGAGCCCCTTCAAGAATTCGCGAGCGATGTCTTTGTATTTGTCAGGCGTTTCCGCGTCCTCAGCGACTTCGTTCAGCACCGGGATCGCGCGCGGGTCGCCGATCAGACCGAGCGCCCACGCTCCGTCGTGGCGGATGAATTCCGGATAAGTCTTGTCGCGGACCGCGTCGATCAATTGAGGAACTCCGGCCGGTCCCGCCTCGGCCAGTCCATCAGGCCAGCCGTACTTGAGCCGCGTTCCTCCGGGGATGATCTCGTTGAAGAGTCTCACTGTCTTCGCCATGCGATCGCGTTGTGCTCCGTCGGTCGAATACTGATTCAGCAGCTTTTCAAACTGGGCCAGGTTGAGCGGCTGGCGGACGTAGAGGCGAATCAAATCCTCTTCCATTCGCGGCGACAGTTCGGCGAGCATCCGTCGAACCATTATCTGTTCGTTATAGCGTTCAGCCTTGCGTCGGTTTGCTTCCAATCGCCGTTCGTATTCAGCTTGCAATTGCGGATCGCGAATGCCCTTTGCGGAAACTTCGGCTGGCAATCCTTCCGGCGCTTCGATGTTGAGCATTGGAACGTCCTTTTCATCCCATTCTGGATCGAAGACCTGCCGCACTTTATTGAGCTGCGTCAGCCACAACTTGGCCTTCAACAAGCGCGCGGCTGGCCAGTCTGGGTCGTCGTCCGTGTTCAGCGTCAGGTGCGAGTGAGTGCCGAGATCCAACATCCGCAGCGCAAGCCCGACGGGGACATTCTCCACTTGCATCAACCCGGCCATCGCAGATTTGTTTTTGATTCGCTCGAACAGCGTTGCGTCAATGTCCATTTGATGACCCTGTGCGGTTCCCAGCCAGTGGTGCGCGGTCATCATCAGGTTAAACATCAACGCGGCTCGGTAAACGGCTGGCAGATCGTGAGTCTCCTGGATCAGACGATCGACAGAGGATTCAAACCGCTCGGGCGAAATCATATCGACCGACAGCAAGGCTTCATTGAACCGCCGATCGGAAACGCGCTGAACCTGCTCGGGCAGATGTGCGACCAACGTGTCGAGGTCTCGAACCGACCCCCAGAACGTGCGCTGGACGGGAAGTCGTTGCAGGCGAAACAAACTAAAACCGCCATACTGTTCCAACTCCGCGTTCAACGACCGCACGCCAACGACAGCTTGCGGCTTCACGAGAGGCTCGACCGCTTCGACCTTCACGTCGGTCTCTTTGCCCGACTCAACCGATACGCCTTCAAACGTCACCCAATGGCGATACGGGCGCAGGCGGAATTCGTAACGGGCGAGCGGTTGTTTCTCGGCAGACGCGAGGCCCCAACGCTGTTCTTCGAGGTCTGTCTTTTCGACACCGCGACTTTCCCATTCCAGCAGCCACTGATTCTTTCCGGCGTCATCAACTGCTCGCATTTCGAGTGCGAACAATTGATTGTGATTCTTGGGGACTCGGACGAGCAGCGTTTTCTTGTTCGGAGCACGTTCGTAATCGACGACTCCTTGAAGTTGGATGAGTTCGTAGCTGGATCGATACGAGTCATCGTCGGTCAGCGGGTTGAGTACCTGACCGGCCGGGTCGATTTGCAGCCACTTGCCCCACGGCTCGTCGGTCAGGCCGATCTTCACGACGCCATCGGTTAGGGACCACTTCGCGCCTGGATGTGGTTCGCCGCGCAGGCGTCCTGACACGCGCAGTTCATACGGTTCCTTGAGCGGCAGGTGGGGGTAGCTGACTCCGGTGGTTGGCAGTACGTGAGTGATGGAGGGCTGCGATTTTAGACCTCGGTAACGGAAGAGGAAGTCCACGGCATCGGCATCCGGTTCGGGATGCGGCCCGTTCTCGACATAGGATGCAGACGTGTTCTTGTTGTGCAGCACGGTGGTCGATGGCCAGTAACCGACATCGCCAAGGACGCGGCCATCGGGCTTCCAGCCTTCGTTCGCCGGTCGAGTGTTCTTCGTGATACCGACGAACTCGACGGAGCGACCATCGGGGAGATTGGCCACATACTGCTTCGGCTTTGGTTGCTCGATTGGTAACGATGCGACCGTCACCTTCACGTCGGTCTCTTTCCCCAGCTCGACGCTCACGCCGTTGAACGTCACCCAATGTCGATACGGTCGCAGGCGGAATTCGTAGTGCGACAGGCTCTTGCCAGCGGGAAGCGATTGCATGAGGCCGTACTGAGATTCCTGCACCTTCCTGTCTGCATCGGCCTGTGTTTGCCAGATGTCCGCTCGGAGTTCTTTGCCGTCGTTGTCGATCGCGCGAAACTCGAAGGCGTATTGAGCGACCGGAATCGGTGGACCGGAACTCCGATTCGGCTCGCGCAGGACAACCACGTTGCCGGTCGGACTTCGATCATGCGGCTGGGTTCCGAGAACCTCGACCAACTTGTACGACGAGGCATACAAATCGTCCGGCTGAATGGGATCGAGGACTTTGCCGTCGGGGCTGA
>JAYTXB010000024.1:0-6825 GCA_043743205.1 Schlesneria sp. | reverse complement strand
CGACCATCGTTGCCGAGTGAACAAGTGCGGAAACGGGAGTCGGCCCCTCCATCGCATCGGGCAACCACGTCTGCAATGGGAACTGAGCACTCTTACCGACGCAGCCCGCAAAAATGCCACAGCCCGCAGCGATCAGCAGCAAATAGCTAATCGAACGATCCTGCCCCTCTTGCTGAAGGCGATGGCCCGATGCGTCTCGCAGAAAAACCTGCTGTCCGTCCTCAGAGACATCGAGCTTGCCGTCGTTGCCACGCACCATCGTGAACAAACCAGCGTCGCCAGTCGTCGGTGAGTCGGAAAACTGGAAAGTGCCGCACCAAGTCCACAGGATCATCAAGCCGATTAGAAACCCGAAGTCCCCGACGCGATTCATGATGAACGCTTTGTTCGCCGCCGTACTGGCCGACTTGCGTTCAATGTAGAAGCCGATCAGAAGGTAGCTGCAAACACCGACCAGTTCCCAAAAGATGAAGACTTGGAAGATGTTGCCCGCTAGTACCAAGCCCAGCATCGAGAAGCAGAATAGTGAGAGGTAGGCGAAGAACCGATGGAAACGTCCTGGTCGAGTGAAGTGACCATGGCTCGTATGAACTTCGTGGTCCTCGTACTCCTCGGTCAACTCATCCTTCATATACCCGATCGCGAAGATATGGATGCACGTCGCGATAAACGTCACCATCGTGAACATCACCAGCGTCAAGCTGTCGATGTACCAGTCGAGCGACAGCCGAAGCGAGCCGAACTTGGCCAACTGATAGAACGTTCCCGAGAACGATTTCTGAACTGAGTGCGAAGCCTCTCCTTGATCGTGACCTGAAGCCGGAGCGGTTGCGTCGGCAGGCGGATCATCATGACCTGCAGTCGCCGTGTGCGTCGCACTCGCAGAATGAACGGTCGCCGACTCGTGATGCTCCACGGGACTGAGGGCGACCCATCCGGTCGCATTCCCCCAGACGATCAACGCAATGAAGCTGCAGATAAACCCCAGTCCAATACAGGCAACTGCACAGAGGGCGGCCGACTTGCTCAGGCGATGCGACCAACGCAGCCAATAAATCTCCGCGACGAAGCCGATCAACGGGAGCAGCCACGCCACAGTCAGCAGGTTTCTCAGCAAGTCGCCGGTGGTTTGAGGGTCCATAGTGATCATCAACAGTTGAAAGTAAAGTGGTTGGCGAGACAGAAACGACTTGCAGTTGGCGACCAGACCTAGCCATGCAGTTCGCTGCCGCGGTCCACATCAATGGTCAAGTGGTTGTTGTAGTAGTTGAGTGCGATGGCAAGAGCGACAGCCGCTTCGGCCGCTGCGAGCACAACGACAAACAGTGCGAACGATTGACCGTCGAGACCCAGCGGGGTGAACCGCGAGAAGGCCACGAAGTTAATGTTCGCGCCGTTCAAGACCAACTCGACACCCATGAGGACACCGATCGCGTTCCGCTTGGTCGCCATGCAGACGACGCCGCACACGAACAGGACGGCACCGACGGTCAAGTATGCTTCTAAGCCGACACTGCCCATGAGACACACCTCAAAAACACTCTTCAACACTTCAAAAAAGGAGCCATTCAAGACCTAAAGCTCAGTGGAAGCGGCCCGCCGCTTTGCCCGTGCGAGATAGGCCGCACCGACCAACACCACCAGCAAGTGAATCGACACGATTTCAAATGGGAGCAAATATCCGGAAGCCAAGTCACTGCCAGCGGGGCGATTCAAATCGCGATCAGGCCGAAGCCCCAAGAATCCCAACCCAAGTTGCCGCACCGTGCGGCCAGCTTGGCTACGAGCAATCAAAGCCGCTTGCGCCTCGCTCGCAGACCCAGCATCGGATGAACCAGCGGCGTCAGCCACGGCAGCCTCGGAAGTGGCCTCACGGTGAGCGTCCGATATCGCTGGACTCAGGCTTCGCGTTGGCAACCGGCTTTCCAGATCACCCCACTCAACCGAAGTCACCGAGAACAACAGCACGCCCAGCAACAGCAGGCCGACTCCCGCACCGACAAACGCTTCTGCGGGAGATGTCTTGATCTGAACCGAAGGGCCGCTCGCCGTGAGCATGACACCGAACACCAACAGCACAACGGTGCCACCGACATAGATCAGCAGTTGTGCCGCACCAAGAAAGTCCGCATGCAACAGGAAAAAGAGCGCCGACACGGAGCCGAGTGAAACAACCAGCCAGAATGCCATACGAACCACGTTCTGAGTCGCCACCACGGCCACCGCAGTACCACACGTCAGGATCGCGAAGACCCAAAACAGGAGTTGCTCAATCATCGCGACCCCTCTCGTATAGTGGCTGCAACCGTTGAGCCAATTTGTGGAACACTCACCGCAACTCGTTCATGATCTCCGCCACTTATGGTGGCTGACACAGAGATCAGAGCCCGACCAAACAAAACTGGCCTCCGGAGATCAGAGGACGCCAGCAACAATGGCCAGATAACGGCACCCAAAAACAGGCAACAACTAATTGGAACCAAGTACTTCAAGCAAGTGGTCATCACTTGGTCGATGCGCAGTCGCGGCAAAGTCCACCGCACCCAAATTTGAACAAACACGAGCAGGCTGGCCTTGACGATGAACACCTTGGCGGCGAACAGGTTCGCGATGTAATTGCCGAGCACAAAGCCTTGCACGGGAATATCACGCCCTGCCTCTCGAAGTCCGCCGAGCATCGCCTCAGGGAACCCTAGACCTGTTTCCCAACCACCCAAGAACAACAGAACGGCAATGCCGCTGACGGCAAACATGCTGGCGTATTCTGCCAGAAAGAAAATCGACCAACGGAAGCCGCTGTACTCGGTGTGAAAACCGGCAACCAGTTCGCTCTCGGCTTCGGCCAGATCGAACGGGGCTCGCTTCACGCTCGCCGTGGCAACAGTGAAGTAACAAAAGAAGGCGCAAAAGGTGAAGAAATCGTGGAACACGAACCAGTTCCAAAAACCGCCCGCCTGCATTCTTCCAACGACTTGCAGATTGAGTGACCCGGCAATCACCAGCGGAACCAAGGCGCAAATGGCCATCGGAATTTCGTAGCTCACCATCTGAGCCGCTTCGCGCATCGCACCGAACAGCGCCCATTTTGAGCCACTGGAGTAACCAGCCAGAATGATCCCGAATACTTCCAGTGACATCAGTGCCAAGATCAGGAACGCACCACACTCGGCTGCGACTCCAACCCAACCGTCTGCGATCGGCAGCACCATAAATGCGGCGAACGATGCGACCGTGGCCAAGTAGGGGGACAGGCGGAACATCATGGCATCCGCCGTGGCGGGAATCAGGTCTTCCTTCTGGATGAGCTTGATCCCATCGGCGAGTGTCTGAAGCCACCCAAACTTCCCCCCAACACGTGTCGGGCCAAGGCGGTCCTGGATGCGGCCGGCCACCTTGCGCTCCAACCAGATGTAAACCATCGGAAGAACAGCGAAGAGACCGATTAGCAGCGATGCGTGAACGAGTCCCGCGAGCAAAAATGCGGCTAGACCGACGAGATCGGAACTTCCGTAAGAAGCCAATCGGTCGGTCAGGAATTGCTGAATCGTCAGCGCGGCGAGTGGGCCGTTCATGCGGTGACTCTCAAGGCTCAAACTAGCGGCCTGCGCATGCAGCCCGCCCAAAGTGGTCGCGAACTATGTCAGATGAGTTTTGACGATTCAAGCGACCTCGCGCCGAAAGAGAGTCATTCCCACGGATGAGAAGCCGGGAGGGTGTAAACCTTTACTGCACGAGGTGCTGTTACAAGCCGCGAGACTGCCAATAGCTCTGTTGGAGACGAGGTCATCACCAGCTTCGCGCGAGTCGCGTATCGCATCGGGAGCGATTCCGATCGGAGCTGTTCCTCAAGTCTCGACTGGCATCCCTTGAATGTCTCGCTGCTTGCTAGCAGAGTGGTCGCCATAACTTCCCCATGTCACACCAACACGACGCGCAAGCCAGTGGTCTTGGGCAGAACCACTCTAATTCAGAAGGGCTATCCGCTTGCGTGTCGTGCTTGTCCCTCCCCTTAATTCGAAGAAGTTATTGCGGCCCCGTACCTAATTGCCACTTCATTCCTGAGTCCCGTCTTTAGCCTCACGCCGTCTTGAAGACCTTCGGCAGGACGCGGCTGACCGTGCCGTCGGGAGGGATGAGGTCGATCAGCTTCTTGACGATGTCGTCCGGGCGAACACCTTCGGCTTCGGCGTTGAAGTTGGTCAGGATGCGGTGCCGCAGGACGGGGGCGGCGACTGACTGCACGTCTTCGATCCTCGCGTAGGGGCGGCCGTGCAGGATGGCTCGCGCCTTCGCACCGAGGATCAGGTACTGGCTGGCTCGCGGGCCGGCACCCCAACTGACGTACTTCGTCACGAAGTCGGGAACCTTCGCGTCGCTCGTGGCTCCGTCCTGCTTGCGGGTCAGCCGCGCGAACTGCATCGCGTAGCGGATGACCGAATCGGCGACGGGGACTCGGCGAACCAGGCTCTGCAATTCGAGCCACTCTTCGTAGCCGAGCACCTTCTCGACCGAGGGGATCGTGTTGACGGTCGTCTGTCGGACGATCTCGAACTCCTCCTCTTCGGTCGGGTACTGGACGAGGATTTCAAACATGAAGCGGTCGAGCTGTGCTTCGGGCAGCGGGTAGGTTCCCTCCTGCTCGATCGGGTTCTGCGTGGCGAGGACGAAGAACGGATTCGGCAGCTTGTGACGCTTACCGCCCGCCGTGACCTGATGTTCCTGCATCGCTTCGAGCAGCGCGGCCTGAGTCTTCGGCGGCGTCCGGTTGATCTCATCGGCCAGCAGGACATTCGTGAAGACCGGGCCGGGCAGGAACTTGAACTCGCGCGTCCCCGTCGATTTGTCCTCTTGAATCACCTCCGTTCCGGTGATGTCGGCGGGCATCAGGTCGGGCGTGAACTGGATGCGGTTGAAGGACATGTCGAGTGTCTCGGCCAGCGTCCGCACCATCAGCGTTTTGGCGAGACCCGGCACACCGACGAGCAGCGCATGCCCACCCGCCAGCATCGCCACGAGCAACTCTTCGACGACGACTCGCTGCCCGATGATGACCTTGCCCAATTGATCGACCACCCGCCGATACGCCGCGCCGAGCCGCTCGACGGCGGCGAGGTCACTGTGAGCTGGCTGGGCATCCGAGGAAGAAACGTCTGTCACGCGAGGCACTCCGATGATTGAATCTGATGTTGGCCCGCATCATCACGGAGGCTGCGAGCGATTGCAAACGCGGCAAGGTAGCCCTGTCGCTCCGCGACAGGAGGCGAGATTGCTCAATAACGATCTGCCAAGTTCCGGCTTGAACTCGCGAGTAGGAAGTCCTCCTCGCGATCGCGCTTCCTGTCGCGGAGCGACAGGGCTACCTTCAGAACACTTACTGTGCGTGAGTCTTCAGGCTCCGCCCGAACTGTGTGCTAGGCGTTCGGGGCTGATTCACAAACGAATGCTTCTGCACGTTGCCGAATGATCTCAAAAATGTTACCGCGAGTGGCACCGGGCCAGTGGTATGTGAATTCGTCTTCCAGCAGGTCACGGTATGCGAAGGAGAGTAGATAGAAGTCGGAAAGTTCCCTCTGGTAGTCCGCGATGCAGAGGTCTTTGACGGTAGCAAGTGCGTCCGTGAGTCGTATTTCACCGGTCAACCCGGCTCGCAAAAGTTCTTTCGCGTAGCGACTCAGAACGACAGTCGGCGTTATGTCGAGTATGCCCAGCTCGGCCAAGGCATGGTCACGCAGGGAAGCGACTTCAAAATGATTGAATGGCGGCACCATGCCTCACAGCCTAGACAAGCACTCGCCATCGTGGCCCTCGTCGAGCATGTTGATAGCCCAGTCCACGCATTCTTGACCGCAGGACTTCTGGAGTACCCTGTCTGCGAGAATGCGTGTTGTTGTGACACGGGGCATGGCGCTTGATCACAGATAACGAACGAAGCGCCGAACGAAGGGAAGGAACACAAGCAGGCAGCATGTGCCACGAATCCGATGATTGAGGCTGATGTTGGCCCGCATCATCATGGAGGCTGCGAGCGATTGCAAACACGGGCGGTTGTTTATCGGGTTCATCCCGCTCATGCGTGCTGAGGGTTGAGGTGAAGTGCCCATGTCGTCGTGAATTGGGGTTAGCTGCCTGTTGCCCCCCTCCTTTTGGGGGCGAGTCGCTAAATCTACACCGCGTTGTTTTGGGTGCGAGGCGGGAGGGATGGCGAGTCGATGGGGCGGTGGGATGGGGAGCGGCAGTGGAGATGTTTGTGCGCACGCTCGAACTGGCGGCCCGGCCGACGCAGGTGTTTTACGAACGGCTCAATCGGGTGCTGCGCGACGGTTCGTTCGACGGCTGGCTGGAGACGCTGTGTGCCGACTTCTACGCCGCAGGTGGTCGGCCGTCGATTGCGCCGGGCGGATATTTTCGGATGCTGTTCATCGGCTACTTCGAGGCCATTGAGTCGCAGCGCGGGATCGCCTGACGGTGTCAGGGCAGTCTGTCGCTGCGGACCTTTCTGAAGTTCGCTCTGAACGAGGCGACGCCCGATCACTTCCGTCTCTCGAAGATTGGCGACCGGTGGCCGCTGGCAAGTGTACGAAGCGGTCTTCGCGTTCGTGCTGAAGCGGGTCGATGAACACGGTCTGCTGAAGGGCAAGACGGTCGGCGTGGACTCGACGCTGCTGAAGACCGAATCTGCGAATTGCTTACGTGTTTTCGGCCAAAACACCGAGTAAATCCGGGTGGTTTAGCAGCCCGTTGAAAAACTGTAGGATGGCCTTCTAGGCCGTCGTTTTTCTGCGGGAAATCGGACGGGCAAGATGCCCATCCTACGTTTTTCAACGG
>JAYTXB010000023.1:0-11887 GCA_043743205.1 Schlesneria sp. | reverse complement strand
GTCGATGCCACCGGTCGCAACGAGACGCGCGTCGTGACGGCAGCCGATGCCTTTCCGAATGGCGTGATCTCGGGACACGTCGCGAAGGACGAGTACACCGTGAGAAGTGGCCCCGAACGCTGGCACTTCATTCGGCTGGCGGAGTCGGCGAGTGTGGCCGCGCGGCGTGGTCCCATGCGGCGACCGCTGACGGAGCGAGTTCAAACGGTGGCTCGTCCGCCAGCAGGTTCAATGCGTGAGGCAATCCGGCGGTGATCGACGAGTAGCGGAGCGTCAGCCCCAGTTCGGCGCGGGCCTGCTCATTCGAGCAACGTTTGTTGAGGCCCCCCGATCCGCGTTGGGCGGGTTGATCGTCGAGGAACGTCGGTTGCGGCGCGGCGATGAGGCTTGCGAGTTGACCGTAATACTCGTCCCGTCGAATCGGGCAGTCGTCACTGATGAGATACGTTGCGCCGGGTTGACCTCGCTCCTCACACGCGAGGACTGCGGACGCGGCATCGTCCACATGGATCAAGTTCAGCCACGCATCGCCTCGACCCGAGAGTGGCTCACCCGCCCGCAGGCTTTCGGCGCGCGAGAGCAGCCGCCCAGGACCATAGATGCCCGAGAGTCGCAGCACGTTGGCGGACGGTCGGGCGCGGTTGGCGGCATCCAGCGACGGGAACGCCGCGCGAATCAACTCTTCAGCGGCAAGGCAACATTGGCCACCCGATTGAACCGATTCACACGGCGAGGACTCATTCACCCACTCGCCCGCCGACTGGCCGTAGACGCTGCTGCTGGAGATGTAGATCAGACGCTCGCAGCGCCCGACGACTTGATTCAAAACGTGACGCAGTCCCTCGACATAGACCTCATGTTGCGAACGTCCCGCCGTGCGATCGAAGCCGACCGCGATCAACACCGACTGCGCGCCGGGCAACGCGGCGAGTGACTGCGGATCGCACACGTCTCCCAGCACGGGCGTGATCCCGAGTCGCGACAACTCCGCCGCGTTGGTCTGGGAGCGAGTAAGTGCCGTGACTTCGTGCCCTGCGTCCAACCACGCCGCAGCAACGCGACGACCGAGGTAACCGCAACCGATGATCAGCTTCTGCATGAGGGAGCACTTTCACTTCTTGCGGGCGATGGCGGGAGCGAGAAACTCGGGTGAGTTCAGGACGAGTTCGAGTGTCACCGCGATGTCGTCGAGGAGGCGCGCATCGTCCTCGGGGACTTGTCGCAGAACTTCGACCAGATCGCTCGCGAGTTGCTGCCATAACGATCCGATCTCACCGCGCACGGCTCGTTGAAACTCGACCAGTTCGGGTTCGGTGAGGTCGCGCCGTAACAACGAGGTCTCGGTCTCAGTCCGTTCACGACGCAACCGCGCGAGCGTCGTTCCTTGCGAGCGGTAGAGCAAACCACCGACGAACCCACGCCGCAACCGACCGATCTCATCGAACTGGTACATCGGATCGGAACCGAAGTAGATCGAGAGCCACCCATTGCTGCGGAAACCCGCGACGATCGGTTCGTCACGCGCGGTCGTTCGCAACTCGACACGCCGCGTGAGCGCGACGACTTCGGCGAGTAGATCATCACGATCAGATTCAGTACGGGACATCGAAAGCCTCGAAGGTATACCTCGCGCGGAGGAAACTGACGCCTTGTCGCGCTACTGTAGTCTTGTCGCGCGGCCTGTCACGTCAGTCTCGGCCGCGTGAGGGTTAATTCAAAGTGTCGTTTGAATACGACAGTCCAGGTCTATCTGGCCCCCTCCTGCCCATCATCGAGGCGAGTGGGCGTTGCGGCGAGTTCGAGTACCCGTTGGTGATTAGGAACGGGAACGCAATCACTTCCTCGCTCGGGGTCCAGGGAGTGCTAGCGATCCCGAGTGATTGATAGCACAGGCTGTTGGCGCAACAACCTCGCAGGGCTTAGCGATATAGCCGCCGTTGGTCGATGTAGGTCTCTACAGCGCGCGGCACGAGATAGCGAATGCTTTGGCCGCAGGAGACTCGTCGGCGCAGATCGCTCGCGGCCAGATCGAGGCCCGGCATCTGCACGATTTGCACTCGCGCGGCGGCTGGACCAAGTTGACTCTCCAGCACGGATCGCGCGGGCAATGGGGCCTCGCCACGATTGACGGCCACCACCGTGGCGAGTTCAAGGATGCGCTGCGGCTCACGCCAGTGAGGCAAGTCCTGCAACGAGTCCGCTCCGATCAACAGGAACAACTCCGTTGAAGCGTCCTCCGCGTGAAGTTGTTCCAACGTGGTGACAGTGAACGAGGGGCCAGGGCGTTCCAACTCCAAGCGGCTCAGCTTGAACTGCAAGTGGCCCGCGATAGCGAACTCGAGCATCTCACACCGAGCCTGAGCCGATGAAATTGTCACGTCGAGTTTATGCGGTGGATGAGCGGCCGGAACGAACCAGACCTCATCCAATTGGCATTGTTCGCGGCATTGCTCCGCCAGCGCGAGATGCCCGTAATGAATCGGATCAAACGTCCCACCGTAAATGCCCAGCCGCATGATGCAAACTACTCCCTCAATCGGTGTCGCCGGATGTTGAGGCGAGTCTAGGCGAGCGATCGGAAGAAATGTACTCGTGGGATGCGCAGGCTTGCCGACCCGACATCGCAGAACTCTTCGAGCGTGACGAGTCGCTGACGCGCGTGGCGGTTGACCTTGGCTCTCAACATGCGGCTGCGACGGGAGTGGTCGCGTCGGCGAGATGAACAGTGAGGACATCACCGTCGAAGGCGCAGACCTCGTCGGCTCCCTCGAGTTCGCGATCGCAGAACGTCGTGCGGATGCGCGGAAACGACAGACGGCATTGGCCACCGAGCACACTCTTGACGTTGCTGCCGATGACGTTGACCGCTTCGCTGAACGCATCCTTCACGTCGGACTCTGCGACTTCCGACGCGGCCATGTTGAACATTTCTGCGGCGAGCAGACTGGCGGCCGGTTTCGGACAGACGATTCTCAGTTCGAGATCCCACTCGCCGGTGATCCGAATCCGCCCTTCAAGGCATTCGACATCCGGATCGACTTCGGGCTGAGTCGAAACACGAACTCGTTCCAAACCGAGGATCGAGCCACACACTTCCAGTGTGATTTGCGACAACATTTCATGGGCGAATCTCATATTGATCTCACTGGACGCTGACGACGGAGCAAGGACGATGTCAGAGTTACGAACGGGTCTCAGAACTGCTTTGCCAATTCAGATGGCTCGTAGCCCAAGCGTATAAAAACTTGCGCGGCGATCAATGCAACTTTGGGCTGTAGCCACGTTTCGACAGCACATGGTCTATTTCAACGCTCCGCCCGCACTCTGGCGAGGTGCGGCGATGTCTCACATCGGGCCGCGCGAGGGATCACGATGCCCACCAATACAGGGATTTCGGACAGGGACAGGCTCGTTGTTTTGACTCAGGTCAAAACCGATTCGCACTCGGTACGTCCGACATGTGTCAGCCGCACGGCTTCGTGTGCGATGGCCTCCATTGATCGGAAGTGTTGTGGGGCATTCGCGGCACACGAAAATTTGGCTGGCAGAAACTCCGCAGCGTCAAGACGGTCTTGAACAAGAACCTGTCCTCCCGCTTCGAGTATGAGTCGGCAACCGTTGCGACCGTCTTCACTCGAACCGGTCACCACAACTCCCACAACAGCGTTGCGATAGTGTCGGGCTGCCGAGCGAAAGAGCGTGTCGATCAAGGATTGATCGGCGTCTGCGGACGCGGCGAGACTCGTGGCGATGCAATTCACACCTTGATGGTTGTTGATGCTGAGAGCCTGTCCACCCGGAGCCAGCCAAACTTGGCCGGGAGCCAAAGCGTTGCCGGGCACCGCGATTGCGACCGGAAGGGCGCAGACCGATTCGATGCGTTGCACAATCAGTTGCGTCAACGCGGGGGTCATATGGTGAGCCACCAAAACAGGCACCGGGAGATTGTCGGGAAGCTGGCTCAAAAACGTTGCCAGTTCTTTCCAGCGTCCACTCGACGTACCGACAACTACGATTTCGATCGCCTTCGTACCTGCTCCCTCTTCGACTTCTGAACGACTGTGAGTCGCGTCCGGAGACACGACTTGGTGCTGTGTTAACAACCTGATCTTGGGAGGCAGGTGGCGTCGGAAATACTGCATGGCCGCATCGACGTGCCCAATCCGAATGGCTTTCGCCAAGTAGTCACCGGCCCCCTGAGCCATCGCCTTAAACAATCGGTCGCCGGTGGCTTCCGAAGAACGACACAGGACGAGAATGGGCAATTCGCGATCGCAACTTCGTACTGCGGGGACGGCATCGACTCCGACTTCCGCAGGAATCTCCAGATCAAGCAAAACGACATCCGGTCTCACCTGCGGAATCTGAACGAGCGCATCCTGAATGTCCGTGGCCGCATAGACCTCGAACTCGGGATCGGCATGGAGCGCTTCCGCGACCAACCGTCGAATCACGGCGGAGTGGTCCGCAACTAATACCTTAATCCGCTTGATCATTACTGGGCCCCTGCAACGCGGCACCAAAAGTTTGTGGACTCTTGGCCAGCGAAGGATTTGCTCAACAGGATGTCGTGGTTCACTCTTCAGGAGAGGCTGAATGGCTGGTTCGTCGAATTGGCTTCACGGCTGACGAGTTCCATCAGATCCACCGCCTCGGTCACGAACTGCCTGCGTGCAACCACGTTGTTGCCGAACAGGTCATCTACTGCAAAGTTTGACTCGGGGTCGTACCCGACAGCCGTATCGCTCCGTTGCAGATAGTTCGCCATGTCATCCGCGACTGCGATCAGAGCCACCAACTTGAAGTTCTCTTTCGATCCCGAGGGATTGTGATGGAACTGCACGACATCGACGAGCGGTTCAGGCAGCTTGCAGTGAGTCATAAACCACGCCCCGAGTTCGCAATGGTCGGTGCGCAGTATTTCGCGTTCACGCAGCAGCATCTCGGGAGATTCTTCAAAGTCGAATGGATCGGCCGCGCTCAAGTGATTCGGAGCGACCACACCTACCAACGACCGTCCCACATCGTGAATCAACCCCGCCGCGAACTCTTCACCATCGAAGCCCAGCTTGAACGACTGATTCAGTTTCACACTGATGATCCCCGTCAGTACAGCATGTCGCCACAGTACGGTTTGCGTCCAAGCTTCGCTGAGTGGCATCCGCTTCATCATGCTGCCGAGACTGGCCGCCAAGATCACGTTACGACAGTGAGCGAACCCCAACCGCACGACTGCCTGACGCAGATTGAGGATTTGGTGCCGCGCCCCATAGAACGCACTGTTCGTGATCCGCAAGATGTCGGCCGCCAACTTCACATCGCGTTCCACCACCGACGCGAATTCCGCGATAGAGCATTCAGGATCCTTGGCCATTGCCAAAGCTTTCATGGCCACCGCTGGAACCATCTGCAGCTTGTCGCCTTTCGCCAGTAACCGGGATCGCAACTCTTCCGGTGGATTCGCCTTCACGGTGATGCCCGCTTCCAACACGGAGCTTGTCATATTCAGTCCCTCGGTTGAGATCGTCGTTAAGAATTCAGCTGAGACCAGTCCCCTTCACGCATCGAAGCCCGAGCTGAAAACTTGCATCCCCTCGGCGTCATGGTTCCGAATTGAACCGGTCTCACTGGCCGAACTTCCGAAACTTCCGATTGCACGGGTCGAACCAGTTCGATGAAAAGTCTCCGCTGCATGGTGCCTTTGGAATCCCGAACAAGACCTGTGGCGCAACCTCAGGCCAGATCGAACGATCTCACCACGGGGAAAGAACAAGGACTGATTACCACGACAGCACACGTCCCTCTTTCCAGTCCCCTCTCCCTCCCGACTTCGGAGCAAGAAACAACCGATTCAGAGCCGCAATGGACCCCCGATCCTATTCTCAACTACTCGAAAGTCTCAGGCTCGGATGCGTTTCGCCTGTGGTTGAGCGATGGCGAGGAATTCGTGTGTGTGGAACCCGGCGACCGAGTGGGCATGGCTGTTGTTGGTGCAGGATTTCCCGTCGTTCATCGGGCTGAGTTGCCAGCTTTGGGCGTCGCACGTTGGTGCGAGACCAGTTGGTGAAGCGGTTTTGGTTGTCGAAGCCGCCGGTGTTTCCAGATCCGGTGCCACACCCGCCCCCGGTGGCCAACTGAACACGGACGGGACTCCGCTGCGCGTTTCGCTGGTGGGTTTCTTGTTGGCGTCATCGATATATGCCTCGCGCGGCGGAGAATGAGGCTCACCCGATTAGCCGGAACGCGCTAGCGTCCGGTTCGAGAGACGATTGAATTCCGAACCGGACGCTAGCGCGTTCCGGCTGATCTCTCGACACCTCATTTTCCTCCGCGCGAGGTATATGTGAGGGATTCGACTCCCTGCGCGTTGATGATGGTGAGTCTGTTGTCGGCGGCGTAGGCGCGGGTGGTCGTGATCTCGTTGCCACAACTACGGGAGGCTTCTCAACCGCCGTTGTCGTAGGCATACATCGCTTTCACGAGACCCATCCGAACTGCCCAAGTCCAGACCGGGGTCCGCATCGGACGGAATTGCGAGGTCACCCTGTTCCACAAACTTCAAACACCGATCAACTCGGTCGGTCAGCTCTTGGGCTGCCTTCGGATCGGTGGTGTTCAGGGATCGCTGGAGCTTGCGGGAGCCAAATCGAATGGCCCAATGGAACTGATCTCCGCGTTGTTCGAGGCATGCCATCATTGCGTATCCTCCTGCGAAAAGTGTCGCCTGAACGGCGAGCGACGCAGCAGCCACGCAACCCCAATCACTGCCCCCCAATCACATTGGAAAACAAAAAAGGACTCGGAGCCAATTGCTCCAAGTCCTTTCATTTCAACATGCCCAAGACAGGAATCGAACAGCCTGCAATTTCCAGTTCGGAAACGTGTTTTGAGGTTGCGAGCGGCGCAGATTCCGGCGCAGTTGGTGCGCGAAATGACGGTTTGAACCGGCTGGCCGAACTCTGGCCGGTACTGTCTACGGATGACCGAGCGGCGCTGCTGGCCCATGCCGAACATCTCGCCGCGCTGCGGGACGGCGGCCCCGCTGTGGGCTAATGAGTCGGATCCCCAACGGCTTCTGTTCCCTGCTGACCTTGTGCCGCTTGCGAGGGACTGCGGACGACGTTGCACGACGTTCTCCAAGCGTCTTGATGAAAGGGATGGCTCGCGACGGTCATCCGCAGGGCCGGAAGGCGGCAGGCGCGACACCAGACGTTTGTAATTCGAGGCCGGGCTGCCAGCGGTTCGCTGTCGATTGGGCTGGACGGGTGAGGAAGACCGAAGGGGGCGGGAACCCCCAACGGGACTGCTGTGGGATGTTTACCTTTCCCTCGCGGATTTTTTTGCGGTTCGGCAAGCCTTGTGGCAACTGCGGCTCAACTCGTCTGTGGCGACCGGCGCGTGAATCAGGCACAGAACGAATTCCATTGCACGGAACGCGATATCCGGATCGTCATTTTCCAACAAATCAGCGATTCGACGCCCGAACCCTTCAGCTCCGCCGAGACGACGTGTCGCCGCCGAAACCACGGCAACGATTTGCGCCTCACTGCTGTCGTGGCGCACATTCTTGAGGAACTGTCCGAGAGCGGCTGATCGCTTCCTTGACGTTCGCTCCCGCGCCGCCGCGTTCACACAATCCTTGCACCACGAAAGCCGTTGCAATTGCGCCTTGGATCGGCGTTTGAAGTTTGTGAGGGGCTGGTCGCGAGCGCAGCGTGTGCAGACTCTGAACTCTTCGAGAATGCTCATTACAAGGTTCTCCGGGTGGTGGAGTTTTTTGCCGTCACAACAGCAAGTTCGGTGACGAATCGGCGAACCGCTTGTGCCTGCTGGAGTTGGATGCGATACGCGAACGAAGTGTACCGGAAGAGGGATGCCGACAAACAACCTTTGCCCCGAACGCCGGACAGGGAGCCGAGCGCCATTGATCCCCGGTTCCTTGGGCGATGAGCCACTCATCCTCCGCTGATGATTGCAAAATTTTGGCCGTTTGGCCGAATCAGTTTGACGGATTTGATGCGAGTCGAGTCGCTCTGCAACGTGCGCCGCTGATTGATTGGAACCGTTTGCTCCTGTTGTTGACGGGAGCGATGCGCATCCGTGCGGCGCAAATGGCAGCGGCCCCACCGTCACCGGATTGCTGATCGCATGGAGTATAGGTAGTGGAGTACAGGGTAGAGAGTGTAGAGGGAGGAGTAGTTGGGACTGCCGTTGGGCTGATTTGCAGACTTTTGGCCGGTTTGGCCGATTGTGTTTAGAAGGCCGATCAGATTCGGCCGGCCTGGTTCTAACAACGGCTGCTGGTGCCGTCTGGCCTACGGACACGGGCCACATCTCAAGAGTTTCTTCTGCCGTTCAGCGTGAACGGCGGCCTGTTCTGTTGGTTGCAGCGCACGCGGTGCGCCCTTTGGGAATGACCATGAGAAATCTCGAACTCTTTGAAGCCGTGGCAAAGGGAGAACTTAGCCCTGCTCAGGCGGCAGCTCGGATGAGCAAGCCGATTGGCTCTTCTGGCGGGGATAGTCTCATACCGGGAAGTGCCGCCCCTGCAATTACGATCAAGCGCGTGACCGAGGGCTGGCTGGCCAGCGATAGCCGGTGGACGGTCTCAGGAATCTCGCCACTCGATTGCATCCTGCGATTGGATGCGGCGCGGAAGCTCGGCGGAGACGCGGGTGAGGCCGCAGCCGACCGCTTCATGTCAACTGTGGAGCGGCAGACGCGAATCGACGCGCGGGCCGTCTGCCTGTTGCGTTTGATCGGCCTGAATGCGTCGGACGAGTTGGTGCTCGCTGAACTGGCAGCACTGCGGGACTGTGTGGATTCATGGGTTGCAAGCCGCGCGTGATCGCTGGCTGACACCCGCGCCCTGCGGTGGGGCCGGGTGCAAGGTTCGATTGTTCCAACGAGGGGAAAGATCATGTCGACGAATTTGGTCGCGGCGAAAATCTGCGAGAAGGTGCAACTCCAACACAACGGTGAGGCCATGCCGGGTTATCCCACTCCGGTGCGTCCGCGACAGCCGGAACTGGGTCCGCCCGCGGAGATGGCTCCGAACCCAGTGCGGTCGATCGCCAAGTACGGCAAGCGCGGCTATCGCGCGAAGCGGACGCGCAAGCAAGTTGTGGAACACAGAAGACCGAGCGGTCGGGCGATGTTTCCCACCATGACCAGCAACGAATGGACGACAGCCGGCGCAGGAATGCGCCGGCTGCTCTTTTGCCGGTGAGCCGACAACACATCACCAAAGCTGAGAATCGTTGGCTTGAACCGCCTGCCAACCGAGTTTTCGCGCTGCGGTGAACATGCAATTTCGTTTTCGCCGATCCCCCATTGAAAGGAAAATCCATGAAGACGCTGACCAGACTTGCATTCGCAACCTTGTTGATGGTGAGCACCGTTGCCGTTTCCCTCGAAGCGTCACGGGCTGCCGATCAGAAGCAACCTGCTTACGTGGCTTCGGTCAATCGTGAGCCGTTTCACAAGCCAAGCTGCGAGTGGGCAAAGAAGATTTCCCCGCAGAACCTGGCAACCTTCCAGACACGGAATGAGGCGATCAAGGCTGGCCATCGGTCATGCAAGGTGTGCCATCCGTAACAACTCGCCTTGTGCCGCGTGGTTGCAGTTGCGGGTCTCAATGAGAACTGGAGAATGACGGCATCGGGTGTCTGTCGCGGTGGCCACTGCGACCGACTGAAAACAGCTCGGCGAGTGTGTGCGGTTCCTACGTCCCGCCCCTCGCCGAGCGGCCCGTCAGCTTCGACGTAGGAGGCTCTGCGATGGCCACGGTGAGCGAACTGGATGCCGCGCGAGATGCGTGTCTCGCGCTGGTGAATTTGTGCGGTGTGTTCTCGTTGTTTGTTCGCGACCTCTACATTTGGCGCGAGTCCGCACAGGAGTTGCGCTCGATTGGCGACGAGAGGATACGTCGGGACTACACCCGCGCCGAACCGTACCGCACGCTGTTGGCGAAGCTCGACGACACACAGCCACTCGCCCGCCAGTCTTTCGAGAACGTGCGCTTGAGTCTGCTGGCGGTAGCGGCGGATCGGTGTGGCCATCAGCAAATCATTGAACATGCCGAGACGATTCTAAAAGTCGCGAGTTTCGAGTTCGGCATCCGAGGGCGAATCGCGGAACTGGATGCTGGTCGAACTCTGGCTGGCATGTTCACTGCAATGTGCGGTCCGCATGCCAGCGGCCGTGACGCATGGCCGGAGATCGACGTTCAGGCGGTTCGCCAACGAATTGAGGTTGAGCACGCGAAAGCGCTGGCAGTCGAGGCGAAGCTGGTTGATGACGGGGAGAACGCGACGCTGGTTGATGACACGGAGTGGGATTGCATTGAACGAGAGTTGCTCGCCCGACTGACTCCGAAGCTCAAGACGCTGTTCGATCCGTTGTGGAAGCATCGGAACGCGGCGGTGAAGTGGAAGGAACTACGTGATGCCTATTCCGGCGCGAAGTCTGATCGTGCCATTCAACAGGCGTTGAAGGCCATTCCGAAGCGAGTAGCCACCTGCAAACTGTCCAGAGTGAATGTGCCCACTCCCTCGACGGTGGAACGCACAACTACGGTCACGATGACGGTCGTTTCCCGCCCCCAGAAGCGCGCTGAAAAGTAGGCTAACTTTCTAGCCTGATTCTCAGCGCGCTCCGCACATACCGTTCTTTCACCGGTCAATTACCTCGACCGCTGAAAGGAACGACGATGGAAGCAACCAAGCATCCGGCGGACATCATCCCGCCCCCCGAACGAGTGTTACCGAGGCTCGTGTACCACCGGCGGCAGGTCGTGCTGTTGGAGAAGCAACTCAAGCTCTCGAAAGAGCGGGCCGACTGTGTGGACATCGACCGCGACGATTGTGGCGAGTCGATCCCACCAACGCGGGAGGCCGCTCGCCATGACTGACCGGACCCTCATTCCCGACGAACTCTGGCTCGCTCGTGACGTGGCCAAGTTCACGAAGCTGTCGGAGCGGACAGTCTTCACACTCACTCAAGACGGAGTGATCCCCTGCATTCGGCTTGGTCGCTCGGTGCGCTATCGACCGGCGGCCGTGATGGAAGTCCTGCGGAAGATGGAAAGCGGGGTGGCCGAATGAGTGCCTCAGACAAAGCAGAGCGAGCGGCGGAGCGTGAGTCGTGGGCAGGCACTGGTGACTCCGGCAGACCGAATCCACCAAAACAACGTCCCGCCCCGAAACGTCGCGAGGGTGGAAACAGAGCAACCAGAGCCACCAGAGCAACTGCATCGGCGGCGGCCGTCGCGGCTCAGAGTGGTCGCGTCGAGATCCTTGTCGGCACAGACGAGCATCGTGTCAACGATGAGGCGGTCGCGGCACTGGCCGGAGATGAAGAGCTGTTTGCTCGTGTCGGGATGCTGACTCGCATCGTGGGTGAGGATGCCGTCCACGATGGAATCGTGAGGCCCAACGGTGCGAAGCGGATTCGCGTGCTGCTACCGCAGTCGCTGCGCGAGTCCATGACGCGGCGGATTCAGTTCGTCGAATTGAGGAATGGCCCTGATGGTGAACCGTGCCTCAAGCCGGTTCATCCGCCGGGCTGGTGCGTGAGTGCTGTTCACGCTCGCGGGGCGTGGCCGGGAGTCCGACCGCTCCGCGCGATTGTGACCTGTCCCGCGCTGCGGTCGGATGGTTCGATCCTCGCCACGAACGGCTACGATCCGTTGACCGGGCTGTTCTTGTCGAGTGCGATTGAACTGCCGCCGATCCCCGCGCAGCCGACACGAGATGATGCCGTTCGTGCCGCCGACGTGCTGCTGAACGTGACGGTCGATTTCCCGTTCGCGAAGCCCGAGCATCGTGCCGCGTGGCTGGCGTTCGTACTGACGCCGCTGGCGCGTCATGCGTTCTCCGGCCCGTCG
>JAYTXB010000022.1:0-5180 GCA_043743205.1 Schlesneria sp. | reverse complement strand
GAGGGAATCTACCTTGGGTAGGATCGTTGGACTCATCGCCTGTTCGTGTTTGGTCATCGTCGCCATGCGGCTGACCAATCTTCAACACACCGACCACACTTTAAAGGGTGGCGAGGACCGTGCTGGTGCCCGCGCGAAGCTGTCTCCGCGTGAGCACTTCAAACACGGCAAGGACGCGTTCTTGCGAGGCCGGTATCCGGACGCAGTACAGCATCTCGAAGCTGTCACGGCTGTCGGCACCGGACTCAGTGGAACCGAACGCCGCCAAGCCGAGGACTACTTGACTCGGGCACGCGGCCGAGTGCAGGCTGCAGCGGACGGAACCGTGGTTCGAGCTCAGTCCGATCCGTTCTGGGTCGAGGGTGACTCGGACGAGCGGCCCGCTCGTGAGCCTGCCAATTCCTTAAAGGACGCCACGCGAGTGCGTGTTGACCGGCTGATGACTCAGGCGCAGGCTGCACTCCAGCGCGGAGACGTACTGGAAGCGAAGAAGCTGTCGCAGCAAGCGACTCAATTGTCGAAGGACGCCAAGCTGTCCTTTAACAAGGGCGAGACTTCTCCCGCCAGCTTCCTCGCGAAGCTACAAGGTCCGGCGACGACAGCGGCCTGGGTCGATGATGAATCGCCCGCCTCCAAAGGCACGTCGTCTAAAACAGACATTCGACAAATCTCGGCTCAACGGGAACCGACCGGCTTTGACGAAGCCGCTCCGTCGAATGATGACTCCTTCGCACAAGGTCGCACGACTCCTTCCTCCGGGTCGCAGACCTCCGATAAACGAACCGCTGAAACTCTGATTGCTCAAGCTCGCGCAGATCTCAAAGCGGGACGCCATGACGAAGCCCGCCGCAAGGCGTTGCAAGCGGATGAACTCGATCTCACCTACGATCTGTTTGAAGACCGACCCGAGATCGTGTTGGCTGATGTGGATCGCCACTCCGCCACGATGACGATTGCCCGACAAGGCAACTCCGCGCCGAAGGCCGCTTCGCCCGCTGTGGCCATGGACACGGGAAGCGGACGTAACGCGAAGGGTTCCACCACGCGAACGGCTTCCGCAACAGCCGGTGCGCCCAATGAATCACAGAAGCAGCAGGCCCTCAAGCTGCTGGAACTCGCTCGCCAAGACATGAACAACGGGAACCTCGACGGTGCTCAGTCGAAAGCCGAACAGGCCGGACAGCTCAACGTTGCTTACAAGTTGTTTGAGGACATGCCCGAGTTGGTCTTGAACGAAGTCGCTGCACGGCGAGCCTCCGAAGGATTGGCAAAGAACGCCGCTGCTCCGACTAAGGGAACGTCTCCTGCCGCACGTCCTCAAGCCAAAGCGTTGCTCGCGAAAGCTCGGAGCGCGATGGGTGAAGGTCGCATTGATGAAGCCCGGCAACTCGCGATCGAAGCCGATCGCTTGAAGGCTCCGTATGACCTGTTCGACGACCGACCAGACATCGTGCTGGCCGACATCGCTCGCGCTGCGAAGCGTGGTCCCGGTGTTCCCGCCGCTGGTAAATTTGCCGACGACGTGAAGACGACCAATGTCACGCCTGCCAATGTGTCTGTCGGCACCGACGACCCATTTGGTGATGTGCCCGCTGCCGCACCTACGAAGACGAACGTCGCTGCAAACACCTCTGCCACTCGTCAGAACGTGACGCCCGCTCAAGCGGAGGCGATTGAGAAACTGCGTCAGGCTCGACAGCTCATGGGTGCGAACCGCTTCGATGAAGCTCGTGCCAAGGCGGAAGAAGTCGAAGCGATGAACATCACGTTCCCCGTCTTCGCCGATCGTCCCGACTTGGTGATGGCGGACCTGAACAAGAAGTTGAATGGCGGCAACGTCGCTTCACGCAAGCCCGTTCGTGACAGCGGTGTCACCACGGCCGATGCGACCAACGATCTGATGACGGATGAGAACGACAACCCGTTCGCTCCCAGCTCACGCACTGCCAACAGCCGCAACGACATCACCACGGCCTCAGGTTCGCGATCGAACGGTCGTCGCCCGAGCGACGTGATGGCTGCCGATGCCTCGAGTGAGATCGACTTCGCTGGTTCCTCTGCAAGCGACCTCTACAACCGAGGGATGGCTGAACTGAATCGCGGCAACCGAGCCGGTGCGTACAGCGCGTTCCTCGCCGCTCATCAGAGTGGTCAGCAACTCGATCGCGTGAAGACTCAGCGGATGCAGGACTATCTGCGTGAGTTGGCTCCGAAATCCAAACGCAACGCCAACGGCATTCAGTTGGCGAACAACCAGGTCAACGACAATGACATCGCGATGATCCCCGATGACGGTGCCCCCGGAACGCTGGATGCTCCGTCGCCACTCGATGCCGCTCAGCAGGAGCAAAGCATCAAGTTCGATCGTCTGCGAAGCGAAGTTCTCAACGCCGTCTTCAAGGCGGAGCGACTGAAGGACACAGACCCGGAAGCGGCTCTGACGTTGGTCGATCAGACGTTGGCCAAGGTCGAAGGGGCTGAACTCCCCGAGCAGTCTGCGATCACACTGACCAGACAACTCAACAAGACTCGTTCGTCGCTTCAGTCCGAGATCGTGCGTCAACAGCCGAACCTCGAACTGAAGAAGCGGAACGAAGAGGTCAAGCGGGCGCTCAGTACCAACGTCGAGACGAACATCCGCATTGAACAAGAGTTTGCGAAGCTGGTCGAGGAGTTCAACGAACTCTTCAAGCAGCAGCGATTCGCGGAAGCCGAGATCGTGGCCAAGAAGGCCAAGGAGATGAACCCGAAAGACCCGACGGCGGAAACGCTGTTCTGGAAGGCTCGGCTCGGTCGTCGCGTTGCCAGCAACGAGAAGCTCAAGAACGAGAAGGAAGAATCGTTCATCGGTCAGCTCGACGATGTGGAGCAAGCGGTGATCGTGAAGGTCAACGACAAGCACCCGATCGACTTTGGAGACAACTTCAAGGACATCACCAACCGTCGCAAAGGGAAGTACCGTTCGGACAATCGGACGCGCGATGAGGACGACATCCGCATCGAGCAAAGCCTGTCCAAGGTGATCTCGCTGCACGAAGAGCAGACGCCGCTGAGCGATGTTGTGGCGAAGATTCGTGCGGTCGCAGACATCAACATCGTGATCGACCAACTCGGCCTCGAAGAAGAGGGAGTCAGCACCAACACGCCGGTCACGATCAGCGTGGCAGGGATCAAGGTGAAGAGTGCGTTGAACTTGATCCTCGGTCGGCACAACCTCGCCTATCACATTGACAACCAAGCGTTGAACATCACCAGCCGCATCCGACAACAAGGTGAGTTGGTCGTCGCGACGTACTCCGTAGCCGACCTCGTGATTCCAATCACGAACTTCGGTCAGTTAAACAACGACAATCTGTTCGGAACCAACTTGCAGAGCAACGGCCTCCCCAACATGGGTGGAGGGCAGATGAGTGTCCCACCGGGCGGCTTCGGTGGCATGGGTCAGGTCGGGCCGAACGGGGCCAGTTCATCGTCCAATTCGGGGACGGACAGCCGAGCCGGATCACGATCCCAAGCTCCGGACTTCAACTCACTGACAGACCTGCTGACTTCGACGATCGCTCCCGACAGTTGGGACTCGGTCGGTGGCCAGGCTTCGGTTCGGCACTATGAAACGACCTTGAGCCTCGTCATCCGACAGACTCAGAAGGTGCATGAAGAAATCTCCGACCTGCTCGATCAGTTGCGACGCCTGCAAGACTTGCAGGTCACGGTTGAAGTCCGCTTCGTCACGGTGACGGATCGGTTCTTCGAGCGAATCGGGATCGACTTCGACTTTGGTTTGCAAAGCACGTTGCCGGGCCCGACCCGCGACAACACAGGCTTGCCAATCGCACCGTTCGGATCGATCAATCAACCTCAGAATGGTCTGGTAGGGACTCAGCAGCAACAAGGACAACAGGGGGGGCAGCAGCAACAAGGCCAACAAGGGCAAGCCGCTGCCGCTTCCGGATTCTTCACGCAAGGTCCGACACGCCAAATGGCCAACCGTTCCCGATACCCCGGCGGAACAGTCCTCGGGCTGTCTGCTCCTGGCCAATTCACGTCCACCACGGACATCCCGTTCCAACAGGGTTCGTTTGAAGTGGGAGTGCCGACGTTCGGTGGTTTCAATCCGAAGGCCGGTGTGGAAATGGGCTTGGCGATCCTGAGTGATGTGGAAGCGTTCTTCTTCATCCAAGCGGCTCAAGGCGATCAACGATCAAACCTGATGTTTGCTCCGAAAGTCACGCTGTTCAACGGGCAGAATGGTACCGTCGTAAGTGCCGTGTCACGTCCGTTCGTCATCAGCCTGATCCCGACCGTCGGCTTCTTCTCGACAGGCTTCCAACCGGTCATCGCGGTCATCCCCGAAGGAATCACGCTCAACGTGACCGCCGTGGTCTCGGCAGATCGTCGGTTTGTGCGACTGACGGTCGCACCGCTGTTCTCGAACATCACTGACGTGTTCACCTTCTCGTTCGTCGGTGGCTCGACGGGCGGCGGTGGTCAAGGTGGTCAAGGTGGTCAACAAGGACAGCAGGGTGGTCAAGGTGGTGGACAAGGCCAGAACGGTGGCCAGTTTGGTATCGGTGGTGGCGTCGGCACGATGCAGATCATGTCGGCCCTGTTCACTCAGCAGCAACAACAAGGTGGTGGTCAACAGGGGCAAGGGGGACAACAGCAGGGCCAAGGCGGCGCAGGCTCCAACCTGACCGTGACCGTTCAGCAACCTGTGGTCGAGCAAGTCACCGTCACCACGACGGTCAGCGTACCAGACGGCGGCACGGTGTTACTCGGTGGTGTGAAGCGACTCCGCGAAGGACGCAACATGTCGGGTGTCCCGATCCTCAACAAGATTCCTTACGTCAGCCGCCTCTTTAAGAACACGGGTGTGGGTCGCGAAACGGAAAGCCTGATGCTGATGGTCACGCCGCGAATCATCATCCAAGAAGAAGAAGAGGAACTGCTCGGAATACCAAGAACATAACGGGTGCTCCCCAATCCGAGGCTCTGTCGCAAGTCCTCGGCCGCCACGATCGCACGGGCAGATCGTGGCGGTTTTTTCGTTTCTGGTTGGCACTCGCTTACCGACACTGACTTTAGGCGAGCGGCAGGTGAGGATTTACCGTAGACCGGACGCCTTCGTCCGGTCTGTTTGAGCCGACCGGACGTAGGCGTCCGGTCTACGGTTGGTATGC
>JAYTXB010000021.1:0-4290 GCA_043743205.1 Schlesneria sp. | reverse complement strand
GCATCGGCCCCGATCATGTCGGCCGTGCGACCGAGTGCCACCAGATTGTCGGCGTCGGAGTACCGCCACGGCGCGCGACCCGCCTGGTCAGAGATCTCGGCCAGCCAGACGCGCGCCTGCTGCGAATCGCCACTCATCCGCGCGGCCTCGATCCCCAGCAGCCGCATCCGCACGCTCCACGAGTACCGCGCGAGTCCGTTCACCAGCGTGTCGTAAGCGGCCTTCAACTCGCCCGTCGCCAACTCGGCCTCCGCTTTCAGGAGGTAGTACTCCTCACCGAACAGCCGAGCTTGAACGGCCTTGTCGGTGATCTTGATGCAGGTGGCGTAGTCTCCAACCCGCAACGCCTTCGTCGCCTCTTCGAGTTCGGCGGCGGAGACGTTGGACGTTGTGAGCAACAAGGCCAGCGGCATCAGGGCGGAGACGACTCGGACAACGAGCGTGCGACACTGCCCACACTGCCGCCTCAACATGTTCATTGAACCGTTCTCGCTCCACTCGCTGTCGCTCATTGGCAGGTCTCCTGTCGAGGCATCCGAGGTCTCGCATCAAACCAACGAGCGCACGACGCGTTGGCTGGCGGCGTCGAGTTGGGCGATGTTGGGGATCGAGTAGCGGATACCGTGGGAGTCTGCGATCAGGATGCCGTTCGCGCCGTGGCGGCGGCAATCGTCGTCACTCTCCAGTTGGAAACTCGTTCGTCCGCGATCGGTCTCCACGTCCCAGCGGCACGGGGGATTGGGCGTACTCGTGGAAAGAATGCGGCGGATGACCGGAACAAACTCGCGTTCGGCCAACTCGTGTTGCAGAGCTTCGCGCGCGACGGGCGAGAGTACGTCGAGACTCGGCAAGTTGAAGAGTTCGTGGCCGTCGGCCGCGAGTAGCGAGATCGCGTGCGTCGGGTCGGTGAGCGGGAAGCACCGCACCGGTTCGACGCCCGCGTGCCGCGCGCCGTCGGGCAAAGTCATTACGAGATGGCCCCACTGATCGCGATCGAAGGTCAGTTTCGAGAAGAGTTCGCTGTCGTTCATTGCGGTGCCGTTTCGACTGTGTGCGTTGGTGTTTTCCTGACCAGATTGGACGCAGAGCCTATGCGAGTGCGAGGCGATGTTCAAAGCCAGTGCGATCACTTGATCGCGGACAAGTCGGTGAACCTTTCATCGTGATCGCTGTCCTGAGTCGAACTGCACGCGGTGCAGCAGGGCTTGACGACACGGCTAGAGTGACGAGTTCAACGGAACGGCAAGCAGCGCTCTTAGGCGAGTGCGAGGTATCGTCAAGTTGCCCCGTAGGATGAGTACTCCTGCCCGTCCTGCAGGAAGATCAAAGGCCGGACAGGCAGGAGTGCCCATCCGACAAGCTCTGTTCTGCTGGCCGCTCGACCTCGTTCGGCCCGACGACCGTTTGATATGAGGATCGCTTCACGATGAACGTCATTTGGGATTTCATTCAGCAACAAATCTCCACCAACCAGTTCTTTGGGGGTGGGTTGATCTTGATGGTCGGCGGCGGGTTGCTCGCTTACTTCCGAGAAGTGCCGGGGCACATTTGGACGTGGTTGAAGCGGCGGTGGGTGATCGAGATCGACATCCTCGACCGCGACCCGGCGTTCGATTGGATCGACAAGTGGTTGGCTCAACACACGTATTCGCGGAACCGGGCACGCAGCCTGACCGTGCGCACGGAGACGGTCGATTATCAGGAGCGACAGGTCGATCCGACGATGGACGCTCGCCCACGCATCCTGTTCTCTCCCGCTCCCGGCGAACACATTTTCTTCTATCGCGGACGACTCGTGATCTTGAACCGCGAACGCCCGAAGCTCGACGCGGCGGGAGTTCAGCCGGTCAACGTGCGCGAGTCGTTCAGCATCGACATCTTCAGTCGCGATCGCTCGATCGCGCGGCAGTTGATTGAAGACGCGCGCGATGTCGCATTGCCACCGGGCGACAGTCGGCTCGCCATCCATCGCGCGCATTACTCTTCGTGGGACGAGCAGATGAAGCGGCTGCCGCGACCACCGGAATCGGTCGTGCTTCGCGACGGACTGATGGAGAGCTTGATCGCCGACGTGCGCGCGTTTCTCTCACGGCGCGACTGGTACGTGGAACGCGGCATTCCGTACCGACGCGGCTTCTTGTTGTACGGGCCTCCGGGGACAGGCAAGAGTTCGGCGGTGTTGGTGGTCGCGTCGGCCCTCAAAATGGACATCGCCATCCTCAGCCTAGCGAACTCCACATTGGACGATGACGAGTTGTGTCAGTTGCTCTCCAACTGTCCTGCCAATTCGGTCGTGCTCATCGAGGATATCGACTGTGTCTTCATCGAGCGGACGGCGACTGAAGACAAACAGAACAAGCTGACGTTCAGCGGCCTCTTGAACGCGATCGACGGCGTTGCGGCGGGGGAAGGTCGCATCCTGTTCACCACGACCAATCACATTGAGCGACTCGACCCCGCTCTGATTCGGCCGGGCCGCATCGACCGCCAAGAGCTGATCGGCCACGCGGATCGAAGCCAGCTTCGACGGCTGTTTGTTCGATTCTTCGGTGACGCCGATCCGTCCATGGCCGACTACTTCGCGGACAGCGTTCCCGCAGGGGAAGTCCCGATGTCAGCCGTCCAATCGTTCCTGATTCAACACGCCGACAGTGCCGACGACGCGCTGTTGGAGTTGGATGAACTAACCAACTGGGCCGTGCCAGCGCCGCAATTCGTCGAAGTGTGAAGGAGACGATCACCGTCGGATGGGCACTCTTGTCCGTCGGGCTTTGTGTCTGCAACCCGGACGGGCAAGAGTGCCCATCCGACGGGTCACCAGCCGATGTCTTTCGACAGTTCTTGCTGAGCGCGATGGAGCGCGGCGTAGGCTCCATCCAACTTGAGCAATTCTTCGTGTGTGCCGAGTTCCACCAAGCGGCCACGCTCGATGACCATGATGCGGTTGGCTTGTCGCAGCGTACTCAGGCGGTGAGCGATTGCGATCGTCGTGCGGCCTTTCACGAGGTTCTGCAAGGCCTCTTGAATCTGTCGCTCGGTGGTTGAGTCGAGTGCCGAAGTCGCTTCGTCGAGGATCAGGATGCGCGGGTCGATGAGCAGCGCGCGAGCGATGCTGATCCGCTGGCGCTCGCCACCCGATAACGATTGGCCACGTTCTCCCACGAGCGAGTCGTAGCCATCGGCCAGTTGCAGGATGAACTCGTGAGCGCGAGCCGCCTTCGCCGCGCTCATGATCTCGTCGCGAGTTGCTTCCGGCCGACCGTAGGAAATGTTCTCGGCGATCGTGCCGTAGAAGAGGAACGGATCTTGAAGGACGATCCCGACATTGCGGCGATATTGCTCGACCTTGTAGCTGCGGATATCGACGCCG
The DNA here is from genome assembly GCA_043743205.1 of Schlesneria sp. GTDB lineage: Bacteria > Planctomycetota > Planctomycetia > Planctomycetales > Planctomycetaceae > Schlesneria. The sequence goes on along the minus strand of JAYTXB010000021.1, from coordinate 920 downwards.
TCAGCCAAGATCGCTCCCTCCGCCACATCAAAGAACCGGCAGACCAAGTTGATGAGCGTGCTCTTCCCCGCTCCCGTTTGTCCGACGAGGCCGATCATTTCTCCCGCTTCGATCTTCAGCGAGAAATCGCGAATCACCTTGCGGTTGCCGTAGCGAAAGCCGACGTGCTTGAACTCGAGTTCACCACGCAGCTTGTCGAGCGGCGCGGGCCTCGCAGGTTCGGGGACGTTCGAGACGCGATCGAGAATCTCGAAGATGCGTTGCGCACTCGCCGCCGCACGCTGCGAGGAGTTCACGATGCGACTCATCATTTCCAGCTTGCCGTAGAACAGCACGGCGAAGCTGATGCTCTTCGTCAGCGTGCCGACCGTGAAGCCCTCTTCACCCCGAAAGATCAGCCAGACCGACGAGGTCCATACCACCAACACCCCCAGATGATTGAGGTACGCGATGAGTGGCCAGAAAAACGTCCACAACATGTTGACGCGGTTGTGCGTTTGGAAGACCGCATCGTTGGCGATTTGGAAACGTTCGATCTCACGATCCTCTTGAGCAAACGCTTTGACGACGCGGATACCGGGGATCGTATCGGCCAGCACACTGGTCATGTTCGCCCACGCGCGGCTGCCGGCCTGAAAGCCCACCTGCAACCGATCGCGCGCGAAGTACATCAACCAGACGATGAACGGAAAGGGGATCAGCGTCACAAAGGCCAGCCGTGGGTTGGCGGCGTAGAGAAACCCCGCGATCGACAACAGCAAAATGCCGTTGGCCAGAAAATCGACGATGCTGTCGGAGAGGAACTGGCAGAGTCGGTCGGAGTCACTGCTGATGCGCGACATCAGGTCGCCGGTTCGTTTGCCGCCGAAGTATTCGAGCGACAGCTTTTGCAAGTGCGAGTACGTTCGCAGTCGCAGATC
>JAYTXB010000020.1:0-6568 GCA_043743205.1 Schlesneria sp. | reverse complement strand
GCTTCGTCGCGACCCGGTTCCGCCAGATAGAGGAAGTGCGGCGAGACCATCACGGCGATGAGTGGCGTTTTGATCGCCTGCACAAACGACGGTGACGGCGTCTGCTTCAGGACCGTGTCGAACAGTTTGAGCTTGTCATCGACTTCGGCCGCAGTAACCGGCCGACGATAGGCTCGCGGCATGAAGCGCGTGAGTACCGCGCGCGCGGCGACGCGCACATCTTGTTTCGGTTGAGGAGCATCGCCGAGTACGAGCCGATGACTTGGCGGCGGCCACGATTCATAGAGCGGTCCTTCCAACTCGAACCAATCGACCCACGCTTCGGGCCGGGCAAAGTTGTCGTGACCCTGCATCCAAAAGTTCTCCAGCACGCGCGGGATGGGGTACGCGTACTCGATCGTGATTCCGGCCGATTCCTGCGTCATCCGCGTGCGGAACTCATAGATGTCAGGCTTGTCTGCGGCGGCGGTGACATCAAACTCGGTGATGACTTTCGGTTGACCTCCCAAGTCTCGGATCAGCTTCAGTCGCGGTGGTCCGTAGTCGTAGATGCGATCGGTCTCAAAGTGCTTGATGTCGTTGACGACTGCTTGGCGGTGCCACTTCTCGCCCTTCGCATTGTTTTTCATCTGCTCCTCGAACCGGTGATCGAGAAACTTGCGAGCCGACTCGACAACCTGCTGGCGCGTCGGAACCTTGCCTCCGGCTCGCACGCGGATCACATAATCTCCCTCGTGCTTCATACGAAAGTCGCGGGCGTTGAGATGCCGGTCCCACGAATCGTGGTGCATCACTTTGAAGTTGCCTTCGACGCGGTTCTTCGCACCGTGAACGATCGCGTTCTGTCCGTCGTAGCGGACGCGGCTGTGATCGCCATCGCCGACCTCCGGCTCGAATCGCCACTTGATCGAAGGCGGCTGCGCCCCTTCGACGAGAGCGCGGTCGAGTATTTTTCGCGCGGCGTCGAGATACAGTTCGGTGTGCATCGGCGACATCGTCAACGCCTTGCCGTTGTTGTCGAAGCCACCGGCCGTCGGTTCCTGCGGGAAGCTCGCCACGTCGAGATCGACTCCCGTCAAATCTCGGATCGTGTTGCGGTACTCGTCGCGATTGAGCCGCCGTAACACGATCTGCCCATCGCGCCGCGTGACCTCGGCCCGCGCAAGTTGCTCGGTGATCCAATCGACAACCTTCGCGACCTCGTTCGGTTTGGGCTGCGGTTCCTTCTCGGGCGGCATCTCGTGGCTGTTGAGGACGTTGATGACCTCGCCCCATTTCTCTTTGGCTGAGGGATCGAGGAAGTCCGTCTTCAGATGCTTTTCCAAGTGAAACTCGCCCGCCTGCTTCGTCGGGCCGTGACAGCGGACGCAGTGCTGTTTGAAAAACGGCGCGATGATCTCGCGATAGCCAGCACTCGATGAGTCGCTTGCGGCGGGTGTCTTGTCGGCCGCGAGCAGCTTGCCACTGACGCCGAATTCATAGAGCAACAGCCCAACCAACATCGCCAGCAATCCGGCACGGGTCGGATTCAGCCCAAGCGAAGAATTCGACCACGGATGACACAAAGCGGTACGGATCAAGGCGGTGACAGTCATGGCGGAATCCATCTCAGTTCGGGCAGCATCGACAACAAGTTTGGGGCGAATGATCGATATCTCACGCGGCGAGAATTGGCCGTTCTCATCGCGTGAGGAATGGAAGACCAAGGCGAGTCATGGAATGCCTCGCCTACGTAGCTCAGTCATTCCATGACTGAGTTTCAGAGTCATACCTCGCACGGGATGAACTGAGACCTTCTCCGACGCACCTTGGACTCCAGACTTCCGAAGTCTTCGGAGACTTCGGAAGTCTTTCACGTCTCACGTCTCACGTCTCACATTGGGCCGCGTGAATTAACGTCTGAACTATTTCGCAGCGGCGGGCGTCTCGATTCGATAGACGTGAGTTTCGGATCTCAGAATGAGCGCTCGTCCCGCCACCGCAGGCGAGGCATTGAAGCCTGCGGCGAGCTTGTTCTCGGCAACGAGTTCAAACTGACGGCCCGCTTTGAAGACGGGGATCGCGCCCGTCTGGGAGAAGCAGTAGACCAACCCGTCCGCGTAAAGCGGCGAGGCCCAGTATTTATCGTCGAACCGCTTCGTCCAGACTTCTTCGCCCGTCAGCGCGTTGAGGCACGAGGCCACTCCGCCATCGTTCATCATGAACATCAGGTCGCCGACTAAGAGTTGCGACGCTCGTTTGGGGACTGACTTGTTCGTCTTCCACGCGATGTTTTTGGTGATGTCCCCTTCACCGTCGGGACGCACTGCGACGAGCGGATTCGGACCATCGGCCGAGTTGATGTAAAGCAGTCCGTTGCCAAACAGGGGTCGTCCGGCCGCGTTCATTCCGCCGTGACGGACGGTCCAAACGGGGGTTCCCGACTTGAGGTCGTAGGCGATCGTTGCGGCCGCGAACGGACTGATGAGCAACTCGCGTCCGCCGGCCTGAATGATGATCGGGGTCGAGTAGGCTTTCTTGGCGTCTCCATCCGTCGTGCCGAAGTCGATGTTGCGGTCCTGCTTCCAGACCGACTTGCCGGTCAGTTTGTCGAGTGCCGTGAGGTACTGCTGGTCGTAGCCATCGAAGGTGAGATACAGCAGCCCGCCATGCACGACGGGCGACGAGCCGGGACCGCGAAAATGATCGCACTCCAGATCGCGTCGCTCCCAGATTTTTTGTCCCGTTTTCGTGTTGAGACACGCGGTGCCATACGCGCCGAAGTGAATGTAGGCTCGTCCCTCTTCGAGGAACGGCGTCGGTGAGCCATAGCTGTTTGTCGCGTGCGTGAACTGCGGCGTGTCGAACTCAAACAGCTTCAAGTCATGCACGACCTGGCCCGTCTTGAGATCGAGGCAAACCGCCGAGAGCGTGAGCGGCGCATCGAGCTTGGGCTTGTCCTTCGTCGTGTTGTGAATTTCGGGAGCGTTCGTCAGCCAGACTTGTTCGCCCCAAATGACCGGTGACGACCACGCGCGTCCCACGACGGGCGTCTTCCACACGATCTCGGGCGAACCTTCACCGAACGTTATCGGTAATCCTTTCGCGACCGTCGTGCCATCGCCACGCGGACCACGAAACTGATTCCAGTTCGACTCCTCCGCCCGCATCGACAAGACGCTGCTCGCCGCACACACACCAACCACTAACACCGACGCCAGCCATCGCATGGGAGACCTCACAGTTTCGATCCGGGTGATATCCAAGCCATCGCGCCCACTTTAGTCAGACCACGTAGAGGAGGCCAAGCAACGACACGAGTTTCCGGACCCCACTCGGTGCAACGGCGCGGCAGACGCTGTTCGGCGTGCGACTTCCGCCGTTCGGATCGGGTCTCCCGCCCCCGCTGCCCCCCGACCGCCTCGGGATCGGCGCATCAACAACGGCTCACATCGAGCATCAGATTGATGTCGCCAGAGATTGATGTGCCGGTCCTAAGTCCACCGCTCAGAGCGACTCTTTTTGGACCGCGCGAGGAATCCGGCGAGGGGCAGGAGTTGTCATAGCGCGATGTAGGATGGGCACTCTTGCCCGTTCGGATTTCTGTCTGCAAGCCGGGACGGGCAAGAGTGCCCATCCTACAGGGACATTTCTTCTTGCCGCTCGCCTAAGGGCGTGGGGAAGGACTTCGGGTAACTCCATTTGAAGTCGTTCCCTGAATGTTGGCTGCTCGTGGAACTCACCGATCAGTCGTGATCGTGGCGGTGATCGTGGTCGTGGCTGCAATCATGGTCGTGGGAATGATCGTGGTCGTGATCGTGTCCACAGTCATGGTCATGGTCATGGTCGTGACCTTCGTCCTCGTCGTCCCCCTCTTCATCGTCATCGTCTTCGTGGTCCTCCATCAGGAACGCCAACTGAGCGGCGACGAAGACATCGCGCAGCGGTAGTTCGTGGGCCTTGGCGATCTCCACGCAGTCTTCGTATTCGGGGGTGAAGACGACCGGTTCATCGGCGCGCCACGCCAGCTTCCCTTTGATCGAACCGAAGTCGGTTTCGACGGTGTAGGTCGTTCGCTGGCGGATGGAGCGTTCGATGATTTGGCGACGGATGCCGAGCGTGTTGATCTCATTGAAAATGATCGCCTCCATTTTGGCGGCGTCTTCGTGCGAGCAGATGACGCTGAGGATCACTCCCGGCCGGTCCTTCTTCATTTGGATCGCGGTCGTGTAGACATCGAGTGCTCCGGCGGCGAGCAGCAGTCGTTTGGTGTAACCGAGAACTTCGCCCGTCGTGGAATCGAGATTAGTTTCGAGGAGCATCACACGATCGGTGCCACCCGCCGTCTTCCGTGATTCGCCGATGAAGAGCCTCAAAATGTTCGCGCGGTCATCGAACTCCATCGTTCCCGCGCCGTAGCCGATCGCTTCGACGGTCATCTCGGGGAGGCTATCGGCGAACTCATCGACGACGATCTTAACGATGGCGGCTCCGGTGGGCGTGGTCAGTTCGGCCTCGACCGCGACATCGACGAGCGGCACACCTTTGAGGAGTTCGGCCGTGCCGGGCGTGGGGATCGAGCAGACGCCGTGGGCAATCTTGGTCCGTCCGTGCCCGGTCGGGATCGGGCTGCAAATGATTTCGTCCACACCGAGCAACGTGAAGCCGATCGCGGCGGCGGTGATATCGACGATGGAGTCGATCGCACCGACTTCGTGAAAGTGAACCTTCTCGGGTGTCGAGCCATGTACGGTCGCTTCGGCTTCTGCGACGGCGGCGAAGATCCGCAGCGCGAGATCGCGCTGGTCATCGGTCAGGACTTCGGATCGGTTGATGATCTTTTGGACATCGGCCAAGTGGCGGTGAGCGTGCTGTTCGGGGTGTTCGACGCGCAGGTGCTTCGCGCGGAAACCGCCTCGCAGAACTTCTTCCACGTGGAGTGAGACGCCGGGAAGTTGGAGCGAGTCGATCCCCGCTTGGATCGCAGCGAGATCGACACCCGCGTCAATGAGCGCCGCCACAGTCATGTCACCGCTGATTCCCGAAGCACAGTCCAGATAGGCAATTCTCACGAGGTCATCCTTTGGTCGAAGTCGGTCAGCGGAGAGCTTCTTTTGTGATGCGCGTTCTCATTTCACCGCATCGCGTGCGGCAACATAGTCGTGGAGCGTGAGACGCACAATCGTCACAACGAGAGCAGCAGTTCGTCGTCCGAAAAGCACCAACTGAAATGGCGGATGCGACAGAAGTGGCCATTTGACCGGTCGGAAATGCTGACCTAGCGTTGAGTGTTCGAGTCTGTCCATTGGCAGGCTGAGTTCGTTCCAAATGAGGAGGGGGGAGTTTCATGGTCACGCAGAAACGGTCGGGCAAATCCGATCCTTCGCGACGTGGTGCCATCTTGGTGTGGTCGGCGGTGATCATGACGTTCCTGTTGGCGATGACGGCGTTTGCCGTGGATATCAGCTACATGACCGTCGTGGCGACGCAGCTTCAGAATGCGGCCGATGCGGCAGCACTCAGCGGCGTGGTCGAGCTGCCGCAAGGGAACGCAGTCGTGATTGCCACGGTCCAAGAAGTGGCATCCAAGAACAAAGCCACCACCGAAATCGTCACGGTCAAAGCGGCCGATGTGGAGTTCGGTTGGTACGACACCTCCCTCCGGAAGTTCACGACGCCATCGGCAACCGTCAACGCGATCCGCGTGACGGCGCGGGTTGAGAACAAGGTGTTGTTCTTCGCTCCCGTTGTCGGTCAGAAGACGTTCACGATGAAACGCTCGGCCATCGCGATCCTCAACCCGCGCGACATCGCCTTCGCCGTCGATCTGTCGGGTTCGATGAACGACGACACCGAACCGTGCTGGGCGACAAACCAAATCAGCGCGAAATTCACGCCACTCGGGTATCCCACGGTGGCGGCGGACTTGATGCAGAAGGTCTATGACGACTTCGGATTCGGAGCGTATCCGGGGACGAGTACCGTGATTTTTGAACCTCTCTTGGGCGCGTCGTATGACCCGCACTATGCGTACTCCGAAGCGACCAAGGACGACGGTGTTCTGACCAGCATCACTCTTCCTAGCGAGTACCGCATCCTAAACACGGATGACGAAGACGTGCGCAAGACCAAGGCTTACTCGTGGATCATCGACAAGCAGATCAAAGTCCTGATGCCTGCGGCCCAGCCTGATCCCAATTCTAACAATGCGGATAGCCTCGCCTATTGGACGAAGTACCTCGACTACCTGATGTGGCAATGGGGCGTCGGCATCGAACCACCGCCCGATCCCGGTGACGGTGGTGGCGGTGGCGGTGGTGGTGATGGCGGAGGTGGTGGTGGTGTGGATCCGCCCACTCCCCCTGGCGGCTTCCTCGATCACAAATTGATCCCAAGCTATTTCGACTTTGCAGACGCACACCGCCGTGACTGGCCGCGCGACTTGGGGCAGGTGGCCAGTACGTCGCATCTGGCTGGTGTGTCGCTGCAATTGAATACGGCGGCGTTGGGAGATGGTCCTCCCGGCGTGGGTGTTCCACGCCAAGGCTTGAGTGATTTGATTTACTTGCCGCCCGATCAGGATTGGCGG
>JAYTXB010000019.1:0-2614 GCA_043743205.1 Schlesneria sp. | reverse complement strand
CGCCAACCCCGAACAGTACGAGATGTCGCGGCAGTTGGCCGTGTCGGGGGCGATGGAGAAGTACCGTGACCAGCCGTCGGCCGAAGCGGCTTTGATCGTGCATGGCCAACTGCTGGGGTATCACATGCATCCGGAAGCCGACCGATTTCGCGAGTCGGTGCTGGAGCAGTACATGGACAGCGCGGAACTGCGCGCGGGCCTCGCGTCGCATCTCGACCAAACCGGCCGCTGGCAGGAAGCGACTCCGTTGTACGAGCAGGCGTTGGAACTGAAGCCAGCTCTGCCGGATGTGCGCAACAGTCTGGCATGGCGTCGGACAAACGAGAACAAGTTGGATGAGGCGTATGAACTGCTCGACTTCCTCCGCCAACCCGGTGCCGGTCAGTCGTTCAATCTCAGCCAGTTGGATCTGCTGGCAATCTCGTACCAAAAGGCAGGCCATCACGAACGCACGCTCGAACTGTGCGAACACCTGCTGCGCGAAATTCCCTCGGCTGGGGAACTGTTCAAATTCCGCAAGCTGGTCCTGACTTCGGAGCGGGCGCTCAACCGTTCGCCTTCGCTCCTGCCCGAGAAATCGTTCTCGATTCGAGGACTGTTTGACTCGAAGAGCGGCACGTACGCGCCGTGGGTGCGCTGGGCGGCGTTCGGTTCTGTGGCCTCATTTCTGTTCACCGTCGGCATGATCGGATTGAACGAGTACCGCCGAACACATCGCACGTTGCAGGTGGTCAGCGCGTTCGCTCAACCTGTCAGCGTCACACTGGATGGCGGTCCGCCAGTCGTCGTCACGCAGCGCACGGCAATCCCACTTTCCGAGGGACCGCACACCCTCAAGCTCACCGGCCCTGTGACCAGTCAGCAGGAGATCACGCTTCGATCGAGCTACTGGTCGCGCTGGACGTATAGTCCGGTCTGGGTCTTCAACGTAAAGCAACTTGCCACCATTTCCGTCGCCACGATGAAATACTCCGCAGTTCCGCAACCCTCGACTCAAAGCTGGTTGAATGACGCGGAGCTGAGCTATGTGCCCCATGTCGATTACGTTTTCGAGTCACCACCAGCGACGCTGCGGGTCGAGGGTAAAAACGCGACCATCACCAAGGTTCACGTCGGCCTTGTGCAGTTTCCTCCGTCAACCACCTTTCTGGGATTGCACAACTCGCCCGATCAAGACTTGGCCATGACGTTTGCCGAAGGGCATCTGGATCGCAATCCCAATGACGCTTCACTGTTGAACGTGTATGCCAACCGCCTTCAAGCGGGGGCGACCGAGCCGCGAGTGACCGCGTTCCTCAAGGCGGGCTTGTGGCGGAAGCCCATTTCGGTGGCGTGGCATCGTGCCTATCAACATCAGCAGTCCGTCATCTCCAATGAAGCGGCATTGGCCGCCGAGTACGACCTCCAGTTGCAGCAAGCTCCGGATGACGCGGCCCTCCTGTACCTGCGAGGCCGCGTTGGACCCACCCGCGCCGACCAACGCCAGCACTTCCAATTGGCAAACGAGAAAGCCCCGCAGTCGGGCTGGCCAGCCATGGCGCTCGCCTATGATGCGGCCAATCGAGGCGACTGGGCCGAGGCAAAAGAGTGGGCCGACAAGGCGTCCCCCGCGCTCCGTTCAGACCCCTCGTTCCGTGCCTTGTGGCATATCGTGCGACTGGCCAACGGCGACTGGCCCGCGCTGGAGGCGGAGTATCGGCAGCAGATTCAAAGTCAGGATTATGCGGAGGTGGTCGGAGCGGTCTTCTCTCTGGCTGACGTGCTGGCATCACAACAGAAGTACGACGAAGCACGGCGAGCGACTCGCCAATGGCTGGCGACGATCGGTGGCCCGAATGCTTCTGCCGAGACCCTGTCGAGCTTCGACTTGGCCCTCGATTATGTCTGCGGCGACCTCGAAGGCTTTCGACAGAAGCGCAGCGGTCTGTCCCCCAAGAGCCAGCCGATGTTTCAACTCCACTTGTTGCTGGCCGTGGGCGATCCGGACGCTGCGGTCAAGCTCGATGGTCTCGCCGCCATCACAGAAAACGGGGTCGAGAAGTTGGCCATCAGTTTGGCCTATTCCCTGGCCGGGAACCCGACCGAAGCCGAGGCTTGGTTATCGCGCGCGTGCGACAAGCTGCGCGAAGGGGATAGCGACCAGCAACGCAGTGCGGCTCTACTCCAACGAGCGACCGCACCGACCAGCGACGAACTGGATGAGATCATTCTGAGGATCATCGATACGCCCCTGTTCTTGGCCGCTCTGAGTCAACGGTTCCCCGCTCACAAATCGGAATTGAATGCACGCGCGAAGCGGTTGAACATCAGTCGGAATTCACCGTATCTGCTCGTGAAGCAGGTCCTCGACCAACCCTGACGGGCACTTGCTTCAGGACCGGCGCATCAACAACCGGCGGCATCAAACTGAAGTTCGAGGTGAGCCGGGTGCCGTAAGGCCCCGGATTCTTCGCCGAAAAGTCCGGGGCCTCACGGCCAATGGCTCACCCAATCCTGACAGTGATTGAGGCCCCGTTCCTAACAGCCCGTTGAAAAACGTAGGATGGGCATCTTGCCCGTCCGATTTCCCGCAGAAAAACGACGGCCTAGAAGGCCATCCTACAGTTTTTCAACG
>JAYTXB010000018.1:0-7385 GCA_043743205.1 Schlesneria sp. | reverse complement strand
GGCGAAACGGGGTTCACGACCGACCGTCGTCCGTCAAACCGAATACGAATATCTCTGGGTCATCGGTGCCGCGAGCCCGCAAACCGGCCAGGCCGAGGCAATTCTCTCACCGATTCTCTCACCGGTTCTCAACACGGCGATCATCAACCAATTCCTGGACCAGTTCTCGCGGGCGCTGGCTTCCAACGTCCACGCCGCCATGATCTGGGACGGAGCCGGTTTCCACCGAGCTCACGATCTGAAGGTTCCCGCCAACGTGACGCTCATCACGCTGCCGCCATATTCGCCAGAACTCAACGGCATCGAGAATCTGTGGCACGACCTCCGCAGCCACTGCTGGTCGAACCGCGTCTTTGCCAACTACGACGAACTCTTCGAGGTCGCTTCAACTACTTGGTGCCAGAACTGCCTCGATGCCGATCGAATCAAATCCGTCTGCGCCAAAAGCTACATCCCAACGCGCAGCTAATTTGTGCTAGCCGTATAATTCATCTTTTGAACTCATCTTTGCGGAAGCACTTGGCTGCCACTTCACTCCGGGGGCTTCCGCAAAGCCGGAGCGCCACCGCCACCCTGTCGAGATCACTCGGTGACGCGAACCGGGGTGTCTCGGAGGCGGTCGAGGCCGAGGAGGAAGAGGTCTCGGACGGCGCGGAGCATTTCACGGAGATTGATTTTGGATTGGCCGACGATGCGGTCCTCGAAGGTGATCGGGGTTTCGATCATGCGGCAGCCGACGCGAGCGCAGCGGTAGAGCATCTCTTCTTGAAAGGCATAGCCGCGCGCGCGAAAGCGGGTGAAGTCGATCTCGCGCAGCTTGGCGATGCGGTAGCAGCGGAAGGCTCCACTACAGTCTCGCGCCCGCAGTCCCAGCAGTACGCGCGAATAGACGTTGATCCCCTGACTCATCACGTGACGCTTCAGGCTCCAGCCGACGATCTCTCCCCCCGGCACGTATCTCGAACCGATGGCCACGTCGGCCGATGACATACTACGCAGGATCGCTGGCAGGTGGCGCGGGTGATGACTGAAGTCGGCGTCCATATTAAGGACGAAGTCGTAGTGGTGTTTGATCGCCCACTGAAACCCCGCGAGTGTGGCGGCACCGAGTCCCGACTTCTCGGTGCGGAGCAGCAGCTTCACGCGCGAATCGTCTTGTCCCAGCATTCGTACCACGTTGGCCGTGCCGTCGGGGGAACTGTCATCGACGACCAACACGTCGGCTTGCGGCAGTGCTTCCAGAATGAGCGGGATCAGCCGCGCAATGTTCTCACGTTCGTTGTAGGTGCAGACCGTCACCACGAGCCGCTGTGAAGGGGTCTCGGGTTGCGATGGAGCGGACGACATGCAGGATTCCAAACGAAGTGATGGGATGGCGAGAGCGCCGATGCGTGAAGTGGGGAGGAGGCGTCCGTCGTGGGGCACTGTCCTGCCGGCGGAACGACAGGACTACAATCAGTGAGGCTATCCCCGAGGAGCGGGGCCGACGGTGGGGGGCGTGGCTTCGTTCGACAGCAGTGGCAACGCAGGAGTCGGTTCGTCGGGGGTCGGCGCGGGAGGCAGGTTGTCGCGTGCGGCGGGGGCGAGACCAATTCCGACAGGGGCGGGCTGCGGCTTGGGCAACGGTGGGAGATCGATCCCACCCGGCACGGGCTGCGGTCCCGCTGGTTGCTCAACCGGCAGCGAGAGGAAGGCGGTGATGTGGTCGGTCGATTTCTCACCGAGACTCGCCATGCGCTGAGCCGCCTCGAAGACCTCGCGCCCGCGCGTGTCGTCTTCAAAGTGCAGCATGACTCCGAGCAGAAAAAGTCGATCTGCATCGCGAATGTCGTCACGCAGCCACTCGGCCACTTTGTGCATGAACGAGGTCCGCACGATCTGGCTGTGGGTGCCGAAGACAGTCGCGAGCTTGGCTCCCGTTTGAGGCAACGTCGGGTCGAGGAACACGCCGCGTTTGAATTCACGCACCGCTGATCCATAGTGCTGGAGCGCGACGAAGACGAAGCCGAGTCGATAGTGAGCCTCAGCTCGATCCGGCGCGGTATCTACCGCCCCGCGATAGTCAATGTACGCCTGCGCCCAAAGTTGCTTGCGAAACTTTTCATCGCCGATGGACTGTCTCTCCAAACTCTTCAACTTCGCGGCGGCACTCGACTCGACGACAGGAACCTGTGACGGATCGAGCCTACCCACGGCGGGCTGAGCCTGCCCGAGACCATCCGCGAAATCAGGTTGAACGGGGCTTGAGACAGCACTCGGTCGTAACGCGCCACCCAGTGGTGCGACGTTCGACGTGAACGAGCCGGGATTGGTCAACGACCCCAAGCCATAGATGTAAGGGCCGGGTGCAGTGACGCTGACGGGGGCCATGAACACGATCGACGGGCCTCCGCCATAGCTGTAGCCGTAAGGTGCCGAACCCCACGGTGACACGTACCCGTATCCAGCGCCGTAGGGCGTGTAACCCGACCACCCGGAAACCGTGTGCGTTCCACGAAACGACCCTGTCGTAGTCTGGCCACCGTAACCATGCCACGGTCTCCCATATTGTCGCTCGTACTGATAATGCGCCTGCGTCGGCCCATACGGTTGGCCGGTCGAACCGTACACCGTTGGATAGCTCGATGGCTGAGCCTCACTCTGCGAGGCAACTCCCCCCAAGCACACTCCACTTACAGCGATGATGAGCCAGCGGAACATGGTGCAGTCACTCCCAAAGTTTGTGAACAACGGAGGTCGTCAGGCGAAGCCGTCAGGGGTCGCATTATTGGCCTCGCTCAAAACAGGGTCAACCAGCTCAACACATTCGTGTCAGGGCCGGGTGTCACGGCTCATTGGACTCGGTGGCTCGTGCTGGCTGGGCTGGCTTCATCTCGGATTGCCCGAGGTTGACTCCGGCGGGTCGGGCTTGGCGTCGAGATCGACGATTCCCAAGGCTTCCATCCGGCGGTACAGGCGCGGCCGGTTGATACCCAACAGTTCTGCTGCGCGGGCCTTATTCTGACGGCTTTCGACCAGTGCCAATTCGATTTGCTCGCGCTCGATCCGTTCGAGCAGTGGGTCGAGCAGTTCGGCACGCGGGCGGTTCGACGGGCCAACGGACTGTGCGCCGACACCCGCTCGAAAGCGGAAAGGGAGGTGCTCCAACGCGATCAACGGCAGGGCACAAGTGGCTCGGGCTTCTTCAATCACGGCGCGCAATTCGGCGGCGTTGCCCGGCCAGTTGTAGCGACGGAACTGACGCCAGACTTCGTCGGTGAAACCACCCACCTGTTCGACCGCGCCGCGATTCAACTCTTCGAGAAAGTGTTGAGCGAGCGGGTCCAAATCCTCGCGACGTTCTCTGAGCGGAGAAACCTCAACCACCAGCGTACTGAGCGCGAAGTACAACTCGCGCGAGAAGGTCTCCTGTTCCACGAGGCGTTCGAGGGAGCGAGTCGATCCGGCCAGCACGCGTGCGGCGTGTGGCCCTGTATTCAAACCGAGCCACTCCACTAACGAGCGTTGAAAATCGACCGGGGCGGCGTCGAGGTGATCGAAGTAGACGGCTCCCGCGCGCAGCACATCGGCCTGCTGGTCGTCGCGCATCCGTGTGAGAGTCGCTTCCAAATCTTCGGTCGCGGCGCGGCGGCAATCGAGCGGCACGAAGGCACGTTTGGCGAGCGGGCTTTGGTAGTGCAGGACTCGCGCCAGATGCTGCTTGCCAACACCGGTCTCCCCGACGAACAACACCGACGCCATCGCCGGCTGAGCAAGTTTGATCTGCGCGAACGCGCGTTGCAGCACCGCACTCCGACCGATCAGCGATCCTTCGCCGAAGCGCCGCCGGATCGACTGCCGCAGCGAAGCCAATTCCGCATGCAACCGCTGTGTGCTGGGTGTTCGCTCGTCACTGGCCGCCGCCGTGACCGGTACGATCACGCCCAGCATCGCATTCACAGACTGATCATCGTTCGTCAGCGGATAGAAGTGGATGACACGTGACAGCGACTCAGCCTCGTGTCGCGGCAACGATCCCTGCGCTTCGGCCGGAGTTCCTTTCCACGCTGCGGGGGGAGGAGCCAGTGCCGCCAACAACGCTGCCGGGCCAAGAGCATTCGGCTCGGAGACATAGTCGCAGACCTGGCCCAACACATCGCTCCCCTTCCAACCGGTCAGTCGTTCGCAACCGTGGTTAAAGAAGACCAGCCGGCGCTGCGCGTTGAGCACAAACAACGGTAGGTCGGTGTCCTTGAGCCAAGCTTCGAGGCGGCGAGTAGTGCGAGCGCGTTGGGGCATGGTGAAGTTGCGAGCGAGGAGTTTGTGTAGGAAGCGTGGAGTCTTCGTCTCAGACCAAAGTCGCCGTCAGTGCTGCGATGTCTCGCTGCTTAGGACTGGCGCATCAACAACTGGCGGTCTCAATCTGATGAACGAACGAGGCGAGCCGGGCGCCGTGAGGCCCCGGATTCTTCGCTGAACAGTCCGGGGCCTCACGGCACCCGGCTCACCCAATCCAGACAGTTGTTGATGCTGCTCCGATCCTTAGCGGCTGACTCGCCCACTGCCGCCTCCCTGCATCAAGGCTTCAATTTCGGGGCGAGTTGCATCGTTGAAGTCGCCGCGAATGCTGTGCTTCAAACAACTGGCTGCGACAGCGTATGCCACCGCAGTGGCAGGCTCTGACAGCTCGGGCGTGTTGAACGCGAAGATCAGCCCCCCTGCAAACGCGTCGCCCGCACCAACGCGATCAACGATGTTCCGCATCTCAAACGGCGAGTACGTCCCCTCACCATTGATCGGTGCGAAGCAAGCTTTGTCGGACTCGACGCTGTAGAGCAGCGCGCCCCAGTTGTTGTGGCTGGCGGAGAGACTTTCGCGCAGTGTGATCGCCACTTGTTTCACCGCCGGAAACCTCCGCGCTACCTGCCGTGCCACGTCTTCGTACCCGCTCAAGTTGAGTTCGCCCGCTTCGACATCGGTCCCGGCGGCGCGAATTCCCAGCACGTGATCGGCGTCCTCTTCATTCGCGACGACGACGTTCACCTTCGCGAGCAATTTCTCCATTGTCTGGCGTGCTAATGCCGCTGGCTTGGTTCCCGGTTGCCAGGTCCAAAGCTTCTTGCGAAAGTTCAAATCGCACGAAACTGGGATGCCGCGTCGAGCCGCTTCCTCAACAGCAACTTGAGAAACGTCAGCCGCCGTCTGACTGAGGGCGGGCGTGATCCCCGAAATGTGAAACCAAGTCGCTCCGTCAAAGATGCGATCCCACGGGTAACGATCAGGAGGCGTGAGTGAGATCGACGAACCGGCTCGATCATAGATGACGGTCCCACCACGTTGATTGGCTCCGTTCTCTACGAAGTAGATGCCGAAGCGACCTTCGGGAACTCGCAGCAACAGACTGTCATCGACGCCAAATTTCCGCATCTCCCGCGCGAACGCCTCGGTGATGGGATTGTCGGGAAGCGCGGTGCAGTACGCCGCCTCACCCCCTTGCACGGCGATCGACACCGCGACGTTGGCCTCCGCGCCGCCGAACGTTGCTTCCAAGGAACCGGGCAGCGTCTGCGTGACGCGCGTCCAACCGGGTGGCATCAACCGCAGCATGACCTCGCCCAACGTGACCACTCGCATCGTCATCGCTCCCTTTCCGCAACGCGCTCTGTCCGAACAGCGCGGCTTGAATTCAACTTTGAAATGCGCCTTGGCCAGAGTGCCACCGCTTCACAGTGGCCGAGAGGATACCGCCGCAGGCTCCCCCGGTGAATTGACCGTGTGTGGCATCAGTCCATTTCGTGACCTGTCCGAGAGACGACCTCCGTTCGTAGTCGGCCGGTCTTACACTGCACTCGCCACACCCTACGGCCACGGTAGAACCCGATTCCAATCATGAGACAGTGATTGGCCATGCTGCTCCGTCGAGAGACACCGCGCGGTCATGGATGTGAGGTTCGCACGTTTGGCCGCCACGCCAACGGCGTGGGTGTCGATGTGGGCGACGAGTGGATCGCACGCACGCCGTTGGCGTGGCGGCTAAACGTCTCATCCCAGACCGCGAGGGGTATAGATATGATGGACTCGAGAGCGGACGCTCACGGAGAATCACGACCTCGCAGCCCAGGACCACGATGAGCAGCGCCTACCAATCTCATTTTGCGACGACTCATTGGACGTGCGTTTTGCTGGCACGGGGCGAGTCGGTCGAAGCGCGGGTCGCGTTGAATGAGCTATGCACGGCGTACTACTCGCCCGTCGCAGCCTTTCTAAAGCACAGCGTGCGACGAAGCGAATCGGCAGATGATCTGACTCAAGAATTCTTCACGCGCGTGCTGACCGGACGCGCGTTCGAACAGGTCGATCCGCAACGAGGCCGCTTTCGGTCGTATCTACTCGGGGCCGTAAAGCACTTCTTGTCGGACATTCGAGACCGCGAACACGCGGTCAAACGTGGCGGCGATGCAATTCATCTGTCACTCGATCCGGAAGCGGACTCTTCACCGGGAATCGAGGTGCCCGATCCCCACGCGGTCTCCCCCGGATTGGCCTTCGAGAAGCAGTGGGCCTTGACATTGATCGACCGTGCCCTGCATCAGCTTCAAACTGAAATGACACTGGCCAACAAACCGGCTCTGTTCGAGACGCTCAAACCGTGGCTGACCGGGAACGTCGAGTCCTCGCAATCCGCCGCCGCGGCCGCCCTCGGTGTGAACGAGAACGCGATTAAAGTCGCCATCCACCGCTTGCGCCGGCGCTTTCGAGAACTCGTCAAAGCCGAGATCGCGCACACTGTGGTCGATCCGAGCGAACAAGCCTCCGAGTTGGCGGACCTGATCGCCGCGTTGGGTCGGTGATGACGCCGCTTTGCTTAGGGTCGGCGCATCAATCACTGTCAGGATTGGGTGAGCCGAGTGCCATGAGGCCCCGGACTTTTCGGCGCAGAATCCGGGGCCTCACGGCACCCGGCTCACCTCGATCATCGGATTGATGCCGCCACTGATTGATGCGCCAGTCCTTACCGCACTGCTGTTATCAATTCCAAAATTTCTCGGGAAGGAAATTCCCGCCTCGTTCGTTTACCTTGACGCCCCCCTTCGACGTTCGTGAATCACTCTACTGGAGACGCCCGATGCGACCGCTTCCTTTTCCCCCCGTCGCTGCCCGCATTGTTTGGCCTGATGTTCGCCGCAGTCCACTTCGCGAACGGGGCCGTCGCGGCCGAGTCCCCCGCCGAGTTGGCGAAGAAGGCTTCGGCCGTGTTGAAAGAGCGCTGCTACTCGTGCCACGGTGAGAGCGGTGCGAACGAGGGAGGCTTCAACTACTCGTTGAATCGGAAGCGGCTGGTGAGGGAATTGATCGTCCCCGGTGCGCCGGGCGAATCGAAACTGTTTGAGCGTGTTCAGCGGGGT
>JAYTXB010000017.1:0-10266 GCA_043743205.1 Schlesneria sp. | reverse complement strand
GGTACCCACTGCGAGCCGCCGCGCACAACCTCAGCCTGATCCTGCGAAAACTGCTCGGAACGGGCCAGTCGCGCGGCTTTTCGGCCGCGCTGGAGGCCGCCTGGTCGTCACTGGCGACCCTCCACACCCTCACCAACGCCTTCTCGAAGCGGCGACCTTGTCGGATCATCGCTCGCTCGCACCGCATGACCTTCCACTCGAACCTCGCCGCCAAACTCCCCCACCAACCGATCACGTCCCCAAACCTCGCTTTTTCAACGGGCTGCTAGCCTAACGTGGCACGCTCGGTACGCGACTGGCGTGGCGACTGAAGTCGGCCGAGATCACTCCGCCACGCACGAGCGGGCTGATTGACGAATCGGCTCGTTGAAGTGCGGGCAGGTCTCGCTCGGCCAGTTGATTGCGTAATTCGGTCCAGAGGCTCTTCGGCTCAGATGCCGGGCGAGTGGCCGACGCCATTCGAGCCATCGCCTGAACGCCACCGATCTCTTCGCCCGCGAATGCTCGTGCCGCTGCAAGGCACTCCCAGTCTCGGTCTGATGCTTCGCGGTCTTCGATCGCTCGCCCCAGTGTTGCGGAGGCATCTGCCCATCTTTCGGCGGCGGCGTATCCCAAGCCGAGACGCCATTCGGCTGCGGCGCGCTGTTCGTGAGAAGTCTGCGATTGTTGAGTCGCATCGCGCAGCAGCGGACACGCTTGGTCCGGGTGTCCGCGTCGAATGTGAACTTCGGCCAATTCCAAATTGGCATCCGCACGATCCGGCGCAAGCTGAGTCAACAAGATGTACGACTCCACGGCCGCCTCAAAATTGCCTTGGACTGCATCCGTGCGTGCTTTTACAAACAGCGCATCGATCGAATGCGGGTCGAGTCTGATCGCGTGATCGGCCGCCAGTGCCGCAGCCGAGACTTGTTTGTGCTCGAACAGCATTTTGGCCTGCTGAGACCGCAACTTTGCGTCGCGGGGATGCAACTGAATCAGAGTCGCTAACTCAGCCAATGCCTCTTCGTGTCTCCCGAAACGCCACAACGCCTCAGCCAATTGACGCCGGGTTCCCAAATCTTTCGATCGGGAGTTGATCGCCTCATTCAAGAGCAGTTCCGCCTGATCCGGCCAGCCCTGCTCTTGAGCCGCGCGCGCCTGATCGCACAAGGAGCTACATTTTTCGGAGCGGCGAGCCATCCGCTCCTGAATCGTCGAGCAGCCCACGACGACCAAGGACAGTCCAACCAGTCCCAGCAGCCGCAAGCTGCGAACGGACTTCCTCGAACTCAACCAACGATCAGTCCTCTTGGCGCAATACCGCCACAGCCATCTCGAAAAGAGAACGGCACAATCCACGATGAAGGACCGAAGGCAGAGAGGAGATTGAGACATGGCTTACAGCGAGCACGCGAGGCAACCCGGAAGTGAACCGAGACCCTAGCAGACCTCTGCAAACGTGGCTAGACGAGTTGAATTGGTCTGACAGACGAGTTGAATTGGGGCCGCTCGTTCGCTGAGTCGCGGTTAAAGCCGCCCGGCGAAGAGCGCCCGCACACGATCATAAATCCGGTCTTTCGCTCCTTTCTTGATTCTGATAACTCTTACAACCCGTCGGAAGATTCGTGGTGGCTGGCATGATTTGTTGCCAGCCAGCTTGGCCGCGAGACGGAAGGAGTCGATGCCAGTTTCCTCTTGGTGAGGACTGGCCCAGCCAACGGAAGGCGACAGCGTGCGATCTCGGCTGTGGTCATTGATCCTGAAAGAGTTGCCTTTTCCATTCCGGCAAATCGGAATGGAAGTGGCTCAGATTTTGAGTTGGCTCGACCACACGCTAGGGGGAGCGTGGCTCGGGATGCATCGCTCACCAGGCTGGTATTTTGTGACTTCGGCCGGAAGCGTCACTTTGATGCTGACCGGTTTGCTCTTCTTTCCTTACATCGCATCGCACGACCCGACGCTCGGACAGTTGGCAACTGAAGGGGCGTCGCGTGTGCGAGTCACTCGCGCGAGTCTCGAACGATCTGGTGATTGGTCGGCACAGGATCGCTGGCGGGTTGCTCACCTGTTTGTCGATCACCGCCCCCCTCGCAAGCTGGCGCTCAAGCAACTAGACAGTCGCTTGGTCGAAGAGTTGCCTGCGACAGAACTTTTGCGGCTCGATCACGGTCGCTCCA
This sequence comes from Schlesneria sp., assembly GCA_043743205.1. Lineage (GTDB taxonomy): Bacteria > Planctomycetota > Planctomycetia > Planctomycetales > Planctomycetaceae > Schlesneria. The sequence continues at coordinate 8,107 of JAYTXB010000017.1, read as the reverse complement.
CCAGTCGCTGGGCCAGTGTGGAACGATCTTCGCGTCAAACTTCAATTTCATCGGTAGCTGATGCGACTCGGCGCGAACCCGATGTCCGCTTGGAGTTGAACGCCCCTTCACTCGCGACACAGTCGCGGCGATTGGTCTATGGTCCATTGATTCGCGAGCCCGGAGCGGATTATGACGCTGCTCCGCGAACATCGAAGTATCGGCCGCGCTTCGACAGGTTCCAAGTTCAGGCCGAATGGGCTGCGGGAGCCGATTGCCGTGACGAGTACGAGCCGCGTCGCTCGCCACTCGTTCGCCGAGAATCCCCCTCAATTCGGCGTGAAATCCCGATTCCTGAACCGCAGTGGGACGAACCGCGAACGACTCCAATTGCACGCACCGAGCGTCTTCCCAACCTGACGTTTGAGACAGAACTGTTGCGTGAGTATTTGCCGGGAACGAATGAGTTTCCGCCGAAGTCACATTCCCAATCGGTAGCCGCTCGCAGCGAGTTTCCTGCGACGCTCAATCAGGGGCGTTCAGCGAACCGCTCGACAGCACGGGCGACTCACGCTGACAACTGGTCGCGATCGACATCGCACGTCGAGCATCGTCCTCGTCCCGAGCCGTACATCTCGCGACTGCACGCTCAAGGCGACTCCGCATTCGCTGTCGAATCTTCCGACTCGAACGGCCTAATCGAATCCGATGACGAAGGCTCAAGCCTCTCGTCATTCGCCGAAGTCGCCCTGCGTCTCGAATTGGAAGTGCCGCAGAATGCCATCGCAGGACGAGTTCATTCTTCATCGCTCCGCATTCATAACGAAGGACCGACGCCTGTTTCTCGCGTGCGGGTTCACGAATCTCTTGCGGAACTGCAAACAGTGACGGACGCCAGTCCCGATGGTCGCGTTCATGACGGCCTGCTCGAACGCGATGTCACTCATCTTGCTCCCGGTCGCGACCAGCAACTGGCGATGAAATGGCTTCCGAACGATGAAGGTGTGCAGGTTCATCGCGCTGCTGTGACTATGCACGCGGCGGTGGGAGTCACCACGAACATCGTTGCTCCAGAGCCGATGAAAAATCCGCCTCCGCGCCGAGAACTGGATCCTCGTGTGGAACAGGGGTCGTTTGAGTTTGAACGGCCTCAATCCAAACCGCCCGTCGAGCCCGAGCCGGTTCCCGAAGTGGAACCGGCTCGCCACTCCGCAATCTCGTGCGAGGTCAAGCACGTCGAGCGGATCACAGTGGACGAACTGGTCGAATTGCAGATATTCGTTAGGAACATGGGCAACACGCCGTTGCACGATGTTCGCATCGTGGCCAGTGTTCCCAGTGAATTGAAACACCGCCGTGGCAATGAAGTCGAATACGAAGTCGGAAATCTTGCACCAGGCAGTACGCACACATGCGTCTTACGGATGTCGGCGCAAATACCGGGAGACGCTGTCAGCCAAGTCCAGGTAGTCACACGTGAGGCCGTCGAAGCGCAGGCGCGCGCTGTGATCGCGGTCGTGGCGAAACCGATTGCCCGAACCACACCCATGCTTCCCGAAGTCATTCCACGCACGACACCAAAGCCTGTGCCGAAGCCAGCAGCGAAACCAGCCCAGTTCCCAGCATCGAGCGGTTGCTGCTGTCAGAATCAACCGGTGGCATTTCTCAGGGAACCATGACTCGCACCGTTTGGAGTTGGGTGAACTCGAGTTCGCCTCATGCCAGAATCTCTCGGACGACTTGACCGTGTACGTCGGTCAGCCGGTGATCGCGACCGCCCGAGCGGAACGTGAGCCGTTCGTGATCGAGTCCGAGCAAGTGCAGGATGGTCGCATGCAGATCGTGCATCGTGCAGATGTTCTCGACGGCGTGCATCCCGAGTTCATCGGTCGCTCCATAGATCGTCCCGCCCTTGACGCCTCCACCTGCCAGCCAAGCGGAGAAGCCTTCGGGGTGATGATCGCGCCCGTCGCGCCCGGTGGAGTGAGGCGTCCGACCGAACTCTCCCGCCCATACAATCAACGTCTCGTCGAACAGCCCGCGCTGCTGGAGATCTCGGATCAGCGCGGCAATCGCTTGATCGGTGTCGAGAGCGTTCTTCTCGTGTCCCTGCTTCAATGCGCCGTGCTGGTCCCACGTTCCGTTGGAGGCACCCGGTGGACAGGTGATCTCGACGAAACGAACTCCTGCTTCGATCAACCGCCGCGCACGCAGGCACTGCATTCCATAGAGCCGCTGTGAGGCCACTTTTGAGTCGATTCCGTACAACGACTGTGTAGTCGCCGTCTCTTGGTTCAATGCCAACACATCGGGTACGAGCGTCTGCATGCGATAAGCCATCTCGTAGTTGCGAATGGCCGAATCGACCGCATCGTCGCCACCAAGCGACTTCGAGAACCCCGCGTCTTGACTGCGGAGCCAGTCGAGTTTCGTACGCTGTACGCGCGCGTCCTTGTCCGCCGAAACGATGTTCTCGATCGGCTGCCCCTCGACCCGGAAGAACGTCGCCTGATGACTTGCCGGTAGGAAGCCGCTCGAAAAGTTTTCGAGGCCTCCGCACGGAATAACTCCGAAACTGAGTACGACGAATCCGGGCAAGTTTTGGCTCTCGTTCCCCAAGCCGTAGGTAGTCCAAGCCCCAAGACTTGGTCGCCCGGCAATGTTGGCCCCCGTGTGCAGCCGCAACACACCGGTCGAATGGAGCGGCAAATCGGCCTTCATCGAACGAATCACCGCGAGGTCGTCCGCACACGACGCGATGTGTGGGAAGAGACTGCTCACCGGTATTCCGCACTGGCCATGTTTTGCGAAGGTCCACGGACTCTTCAGCCACTTGCGGTTGGCATTTGCGGTGGGGTTCTTGGAACCGTTGAACGCCTGGCCATCGACATCGCTCAGCTTCGGCTTGGGATCGAACGAATCGACATGCGATACGCCGCCGTCCATGAAGCAGAAGATGACATTGCGAACCTTCGGGGCGAAGTGTGGTCGCAACGCAGTGGACTCATGATGACGCGGGCTTCCCGTCGCGTGCTCGCTCGGTGAGGCTTCCGCGCGATTGGCTAGCAGTCCTGAAAGAGCCAGCATTCCAAAGCCGTTTGCTGAGCAACGCAGCATGTCGCGCCGCGAAGTGGGCAATGGCAGCAAACCGCGGCAAGAGGCTTCTTGTAAGCGATTTATCATCAGCGGCTCATTCCTTCTTCGAGGTGCATCGGCTGGTGAGCGAACAAGTCGCGTTTACGATTCTGCAGATACTGCCGAAACTAACGGAGGAAAGGTGAATGATACTGCCCGCTCAGTCCTGAGAAAATGAAGGCGAAGGCATTGTGCGGGCGTTGACTTGTGATTGGCCTCGTCCCGGGGACACGCGGTAACGATTTGAGTACACAGGCCCGGCGTGGCCGTCGAAGCATGGAAATCTGTAGTACATTCTGAGTCGCCAAAAGGGAGTCTGACAAAAAAAGACGACCCCGGAATGACGAAAATGCCTTTGGTTCATGCTGGATGTCCTGATTGGCCGGTTGTCACGATCAATGCGGGAAGTACGATGGCAGTTCGTCGATTACGAAAGAACATTGACTCGGTAATAATTGTGTTCGCAGTGGCGTTCCCTTTTCCAAGACTCTCGCTATACTCATGCCCACTTTGGGCGGACAAGTGTTCGCCAAAGAGGAAGATGATTGCCGCAATGAACCGCCTCAACTTGGGGCCGCTTGCCCCAACTCTGGTGACGATTTCCTGTGGTGTTAATCCCTGCGGGTGTTCGAGCCGGTTCGAGGATCAGGTCGGTTTCGGTCTCCGGTTTAGTTGGCCCAACTGGGTGCTACGAGCCGGTTCCGTCCCGATGGTTCTCTGAGCAGAGTGAGCTTTTCTTTTGGGAAGCTCCCGTTCTTATCAGGCTCCTGACCGACGGGCTGATCGTACGGTTTCGATCTTCCCTGTCGCTGTGTCAGCGGCAGGTAGTGACCTGTTTCGGCGGGCCGTCTGGCTCGCGAAGGATGACGATGAGCAAGAATTTGTATGTCGGGAATTTGGCGTTTGGTTGCACGGCCGATGATCTGCGAGAACTTTTCTCGCAACACGGCAACGTATCGTCGGCCCAAGTCGTTTCGGATCGGGAAACCGGTCGGTCACGCGGGTTCGGCTTCGTGGAAATGGGCGATGGCGGAGAAGCCGCCATTTCCGCACTGAACGGTGCTGATTTTCAGGGTCGCGCGATGACCGTGAATGAAGCCCGTCCGCGTGAAGATCGCCGCAGTGGCGGTGGCGGCGGCGGTGGTGGTTACGGCGGCGGTGGCGGTGGCCGCAGCGGCGGTGGTGGCGGTTACGGCGGTGGCGGCGGCGGTCGTTACTAAATCCTGCGTTGAGTGATCTCTCGACGCCCAAGGCGAACGATACGAGCTGCGTGGGGACGACAACTTCCCCACGCAGTTTTCTTCGCCCCAAAGATGTTCCGGTCGCCCTCATGGCGAGACCGGGTTCGAGACGATCTCTTTTAAGAAGCGTCTTGTTGCCAAGTCAGGCTCCTGCAGCGAATGCAGTTGCCGATCGACTTGGCTCTCACTGAAGCGGCGCGGCGACCTTGAAGTCGTTCCTGCCGCGTGCGTTGCCTCGACTCCGACCTCAATGCCCACCGGTGTTGATCGTCGTTGAAGCGACAGTTGAGTTGTCTCCCAGAGTGCCTCGGCTCGCGCCATTGCGCGAGCGTTGTCGATATTCCCTGCGGATTGTCGAAAGCATTACGAGGTCAGTCCCGCGCCGGACCTGTCGGTCCACGCCTTTTCACAAGTGGCCATTGAGCCACGATAGGAATCTCGTTTGAACATGCCGACGTTTGCTGATTTTGATTTTGTCGAGCCAATCCGATTGGCCTTGGAATCCGAAAACTACACGACACCCACGCCGATCCAGGCGCAGTCCATTCCTCACCTGTTGGCCGGTCGCGATCTGCTCGGTTGTGCCCAAACTGGAACGGGCAAGACGGCCGCATTTGCGTTGCCGATTCTGAACCGCTTGGCCCTTTCAATGCGGCCCGTCGTTCCCAAGAAACCGCGCGTACTCGTTCTCGCTCCGACACGAGAACTCGCTCAGCAGATTGACGAGAGCTTCATGACCTACGGGCACGGCCTGAAACTGCGGCAAGCCGTGGTCGTGGGTGGCGTCGGTTACACGCCTCAACAGCGTGCGCTCGCGAGGGGCGTTGATATTCTCGTCGCAACTCCCGGCCGTCTGCTCGACCTGATGGGGCAGGGCGACGTGCGACTCGACGGTCTCGAAACGTTCGTTCTCGACGAGGCCGACCGAATGCTCGATATGGGCTTCTTGCCCGCAATCGAGAAGATCATTGCAGCTCTCCCAAAGCAGCGTCATTCGCTGTTCTTCTCGGCGACGATGCCCCCCGCACTGATGCCGCTCATTCAGCGCCTATTGAAGGATCCGGTCAAGGTTGAAGTGGCTCCGCAATCGACGACGGCTGAGCGAGTCGATCACCGCGTGATGTTCGTCTCCCGCGAAAACAAGCGAGCGCTGTTGGAAGCGGTTCTTTCCGACGCCAGCGTGCAACGCGCACTCGTCTTCTCACGCACCAAGCACGGTGCGGACAAGATCGCCAAGTGGCTGCTGCAAGCAGGTATTTCGAGCGATGCCATTCACGGCAACAAGTCTCAAACTGCACGACAGCGGGCGTTGTACGGCTTCCGCGACGGACGGACGCGAGTCCTCGTCGCCACAGACATCGCAGCACGCGGCATCGACATCGACAACATCACGCACGTCATCAATTTTGACCTGCCGATGGAGCCTGAGAACTACGTTCACCGGATCGGCCGCACCGCGCGTGCTGGCGCTGACGGGATCGCTCTCACGTTTTGCGATGGAGAAGAACGGAGCCTGCTGCGTGGGATCGAAAAAATCATCATGCAGAATATCCCCGTCGTGGAGAATCATCCGTACCGTCTGAATATGGCGGGGTTGCCCATGGCAGACAGCCGCGCCAAAGGACGTTCGTCGTCAGCGCGTCCCGGACGTCCTCAACGGGAGTCAGGTTCACAGAACCGACCTGTTGGTCGTGGTGCCGCATCCGCTGAAGGTGGCCAAGGTCCGCGTCGTCCCACGCGAGGTGGCCCACCCGGTCGTCGGTTCGGTGCCGCATCGAATCGCTGATCGAACAACAGCGCTTCACTCGAAGTATTCCTCGTGAGCGTTCACGAGAAGATATCTGAGAAGCGGTTCGCAAATGACGCCTGACATCGCGTCCTGTTGAAATTGAGTTGAGCCGAGTGCCGCAAGACACTCGGCTCAACTTGTTTCTGCTCCAGTGCCCGCACGTGACATGCAGCACCTTCGTAGGTCGCTGAACAATTCAGGCCGCTTCAGGGACGAGGAAACTGAGGTGCAATTCGGCGTGACGCAAATGCATGCCGAGCCATTCTTCGTGTGTCAGCGGTCCCAGAAATGGGTGAGGGACCGACGGAGACTCGCGCGACAGGCGAGAGTACTGCTTGCGCAATTCTTCCAGCGCGGCAACGGCGACTGCCTGATCTTCCGGCCGATACGGCTCCATCTGCTTTGTGAATTGAAATCCCGCAGGCATCGACTTTGTGATGAATCTCTTCTTCACGAACGGAGCAATCAGAATTCGGGCGAACCACGGGGCCAAGATATGCGGGCCTTCAAATCCGATCCGCACGGTTCGCGCGAGATGATCGAGGTTCTGGCCGACCGTCCAGTTTCCGAGTGTCCGACATGGCTGTTTGACCAATCGCTCGGCATCGGTCAAGGCGGCATCCAGCAATTCAAAACGGAGTGTCCTGCGGCCGGATACTTTGGTGGTGTCGATGGACATCGTCGTGGGAAGCTCCTTTGCAAAACGGGTGGGAGAGTGGAGTGTTTCCAGTGGAGCGCAGAGTTTCACGCGGCCAAACTCGCCTCATCGCTTGGCGGGCAGTTGATAGCCTTCCCGGTTGAGTTGGATGCGATAGAGACTTGAACCGGCGGTGATGTAGAGCATTTTGGCAGAGGCTCCGCGCCCGAAGCCGACGTTGGTCGGAACTTCGGTCTTGATGTAGGCCAGCTCCTTTCCTTCCGGCGAGTAGATGCAGATGCCCGGACGATTCTCAGCTCGAACGGCCACGTAAAGGTTGCCGTCTTTGTCAACGATCAGGCCATCGGGGCCATCGAACGGCGCGTAATCGACGAGTGTCTTGCGGAATTTCGCCGTTCCATCGGGGGCGAGGTCATAAGCCAGGAGCGCCATGAGACCCTTGCGTAGCGGCACATCCACTTTGTCGGACTGAGTCGCGGCGCTCGCACCCGGTGCGGGCGGGCCATTCAAACGTTCAAACCCGCTCGCACCGTTGTCGTTACTCACCACATACAGCGTCTTCTGGTCCGGTGAGACCGCCACGCCATTCGGCTTCCCGGCATCGGTGATGATGCGCTGAACGGTACCATTTGTGTCGATGCGATAGACCGCCATCACCGGTTGATCGAGTGACTCGTGACCGAGGTAACGCGGATCGCTGAAGTAGATGCGTCCCTTTTCATCGACTGTGATGTCGTTGCAAGAGTTGTAAGGGCGACCTTCAAACATCCCCGTGACGATATAGCTCTTGCCTGTTGCCATGTCCGTGCGCACGATCCGTCGTCCACCGTAATCGGCTCCCTCGGCCACGAGCATGTTGCCTGCTGAGTCAAACTTGATGCCGTTCGACATCCCACTGGGCGAGCGAAAGATCGAAGTCTTCTTCGTGGCGGGGTCGAATTTCCAAATGTGGCCCGCTTCAATCGCTCCGTTCTGATCGCGCGACTTGTGCGAGAACGTGATCTCACTGAAGTACACCAGCCCATCGGGAGCCACGCAGACTCCCTCGGTCAGCACGTGCCCTTCAAACAGTTTCTCGATCACGGCTCCCGCCGGGACGATCGACTCTTCTGCCAGCAAACGCGGACGGGGAAACAACGTCCCCGTCGCCAAAACCAATCCAACGAACGAGGCCACATACCGGCAGCGGATCAGCATGAGATGTCCTTCGAGTGAGTGAAGCAACCAGACGAACGCCATGGTTTACGAGTAGGCGGGCAGGACTATACCCCACGCAAAACAGATTCGCACTTTCGGCGCAGCAAC
>JAYTXB010000016.1:0-1100 GCA_043743205.1 Schlesneria sp. | reverse complement strand
AGGCCGTGTGGTCTCGACCAATATTTCCCGTGCCCGTTCAGGGCACAACGTTCTGGTGTTCGGTTTCCCAGGGCGGCGCTCACGGTGTTCGCTGGCCCTAGGCTGGTCTCCGAGGCCCCCTTGGGGCGAAAACAACTTCAACCCTCAAATAGCGCAACTTCTAAACTCACGCTGCGGGTTGGTCTGACGTGTTGGGGCCGGGCGCTCCCAGCGCCCCTCTCAGAATGCAGCCGCTCACATCGAGTCGCAGCCTAATCTCAGCCCATTCCTCTCTGCTCACAACGATCGTCTCAATTATACCTCGCGCGGTCACGAATGCGGGTTCTTGATCGCCGCAGGAAACCCGCAGCTTACGGCATGCGGCTCGCCTAAAACACATCACTCGTGGCCGTGCGGGGTATAGCTCGGGCTGTCCGTCACTCGGCCCGGCGAGGCACTCCGTCCGACTGGACTTGCGAACGACCTCGCTATAACGTCCGCCTCCCCAAAACGTGGTTGTGATCGTCACCGGCAGCGAACTCCCCCCGAAGCCGTCTCGGGAGGAAATCCCAGCCAACGATCAATCGCCCCCCGACCAACACACGGGACCGTAGCTCAATCGGTTAGAGCAGAGGACTCATAATCCTTTGGTTCTCGGTTCAAGTCCGAGCGGTCCCAGTCACGAAATCCCCTGTTTTTACAGGGGATTTCTGCTTTTGCGAGACTGGTCATGTCCGCGTCGTCTCGGTTGCCGTGACGACGGGCTAAGGCGAGCGGCAGAAAAGATCCTACCGTACGACGGACTTCCAAGTCCGTCGAAAGGCGCGACGGACAAAGATGTCCGTCGTACAACAGGTCATTTTTTATCTGCCGCTCGCCTAATCCGCGTTGAAGCCGTGAATGCGGCAGAACAAGCCCGGCCGAGAGCGCGGGCACTTGCTTTCGATCGCTACGGTCGCCAGACCGTGAATCAACGGGTCAGTTCGCAATCCCAACGCTTTGGGGATTTGTCGGTTAGTCGTTTATCAGCCCGTTGAAAAACTGTAGGATGGCCTTCTAGGCCGTCGTTTTTCTGCGGGAAATCGGACGGGCAAGATGCCCATCCTACGTTTTTCAACGGG
>JAYTXB010000015.1:0-7295 GCA_043743205.1 Schlesneria sp. | reverse complement strand
CGCAGGGCGCTAGCCCCGGTTAAGCGAAATCGAACCGGGGCTAGCGCCCTGCGGCTGATGTACCACAAGAATCAACACGAATGGCGGAGAGCCACTTTTTTCGGAAGCGTCATTCTGGATATTGTGCGGACAGTTTCGGAGGGCGTTTTTGAATGATTACCTTCCATCCGTGCCCCGGCATTGCCATCCGTGCTACCAATCGCGGCAACGAGATAACACGGATGGCAAAGCCGGGGCACGGATATCGCAAAGTAGACATGCGATTGATCAATCGCTCAGGTCCAACTTTTAGCAACATTCTTCGGAGACAATGCGTGCAAGCAGAACCGCAACGCGAACATCAGTGGCTTCACAAACTGGTCGGCACTTGGAGCATGGAGGCTGAGTGCAACATGGGACCGGACCAGCCTGCCGTGAAGACCAAGGGGACCGAAGTCGTTCGGTCACTCGGCGGGATGTGGACGATCGGCGAGGGCGAAAGTGAGATGACCGGTGCTGAAGCCAAAGCTCACAGCATCATGACGCTCGGCTTCGATCCGGGGACGAAGCGATTTGTCGGGACGTTCGTGGTGTCATGTATGGCTCAACTGTGGGTCTACCACGGTTCGCTCGACGCCGCCGAGAAAGTGCTGACGCTCGACACCGAAGGCCCCAGCTTCATCGGCAACGGCACGGCGAAGTATCAGGACACAATCGAGTTCCTCGACGACGATCACCGCACGCTCTCCTCGCAGTTCCAAACCGAAGACGGCCAGTGGGTCAAGTTCATGACGGCGCATTACCGGCGTGTGACATAGGCGTTCGGGAGATAGCAAGACTTCCGAAGTCTATCGACGGCAGTTTTCAATGGCGATGCGTATGAAGACAAAATGCGAGTCGCTGGTCTCACACGGAGATTGAAATGATCAGGCAGAAAATCAGAACGTTCCTGGGGTACGACAACGCCGCCGAAGAGGCTGCGAATCTTTACGTGTCGCTGTTTCCCGACTCGAAGATCGTCAGCGTCACTCGCTACGGCGAAGCGGGTCCGGGGCCGGCTGGCTCGGCGATGATCGTCGTCTTTCAACTGGCGGGCATCGAGTTCATCGCGCTGAACGGCGGGCCGCATTTCCAATTCACGGAGGCGATCTCGCTCACCGTGGACTGCGAGACTCAGGACGAAGTCGATCGGTTGTGGGACGCACTCACTCAGGGCGGATCGCCGAGCCGATGCGGTTGGCTGAAGGACCAGTTCGGCCTGTCGTGGCAGATCGTGCCGAGCGTGCTGGGCCAATTGCTGGGCGATCAGGACTCGGCGAAGTCGGGGCGAGCCATGCAAGCGATGCTGACGATGAGCAAGCTCAACATCGTCGAGTTGCAACGAGCGTTTGATGGAGCATGACGTTCCGCTCCGAAACCTCACACGATCCACCACACCGAAAGCCAACCATGAAATACATGCTGCTCATCTACAGCGACGAGAAATCTTGGACGCAGGAAGCATGGACTCAATGCACGGTCGATTCGACGGCCGTTTGCCATGAGCTTGCGGCGCGGGGTCAGTTCATCGCCGCGTCGCCATTGCATCCGGTGGCGACAGCGAAGAGCGTCCGGGTTCGCCACGGCCAGCGGCTCATTACCGACGGCCCGTTCGTCGAGACCACCGAACAACTCGGCGGCTTCTACATCATTGATGTCGCGAACCTCGACGAAGCGATCGCGATCGCCAGTCGCCTGCCTCCCGCCAAGAAGGGAACGGTTGAAGTCCGCCCGATCTTCAAGCTCGATGGCCTGCCGTCAGATCAGTTTGAACGGGAACCGTCCGACGAGTGGCCGGCAAAGACCAAGTTCATGTTCCTCTGCTACGACGATGAAGCCGCGTGGAACAACGCGGGACCGGAAGCTCACCGTGCCGCGATGATGGAGGCGGTCGCCCTCACGCATCAGCTCGATGCGCAGCGGCAATACATCACCGCGTCGCCGCTGCATCCGGTGGCGACGGCCACGAGCGTCCGCATCCGCCACGGCCAGCGAATCATCACCGACGGGCCATTCGCCGAAACTCGGGAAGTCCTCGGCGGCTACTACGTGATCTTCGCGAAGGATCAGACCGAAGCGGTCGAGTTCGCCGCCAAACATTCCGGCGCGCGAGTCGGCGGCGTTGAAGTCCGCGAGATATTTGAACTTTCCGGCCTGCCCGCAGCGGACGACTGTGAGATCGTCGGCCAGCGAGATTTCCCGAACTCGCGAGAGGAAATCTTCCGAGCTATCGAGAACGGCGACCGGCTCGCTCGCTGGTGGGGGCCGAACGGGTTCAGCAACACGTTCGAGCAATTCGATTTTCAACCGGGCGGCGAATGGAAGTTCGTCATGCACGGCCCCAACGGCCAGAGCTACGACAACCACAGCCGCTTTGCGTCGATCACCAAGCCGGAACGAGTCGTCATCAACCACCTCTCCGCGCCGAACTTTACGCTCACGATCTCGCTCGATGAAACACCCTCAGACGCAACGTGAGTCACGTGGAGGATGCATTTTGAGAACAGAGAACTCCGCGACAAAATCGCCAAGTTCGCCGTCGATGCCAACGAACAAAACTTCGATCGCTTGGCGGTTGAACTGGCGAGGGGCCGCTAAACTCAGGCGCCGAATCGATGACGATTCTTCACGCACCGATCCCATCAGGAGGTTTTCTCAATGAGCAGTCCCCACGATTCAACCGGCAATTCATCAAACGCCAACAGCACGTCGTCGGCTCCGGTCTCAACAGGCACGCTGTGGACGGGGCGCGTCTTAAGCACTCTGCCAGTCTTGCTGCTGCTGCTGAGTTGCGGCATGAAGCTCTCGAAGAACCCGCAGGTCACGGAAGGCTTCGCGAAGTTTGGCTTTCCGCCGGGACTCGAGGTCAGCATCGGCGTTGTCGAGCTAATTTGCACGGTGCTTTACGTCATCCCGCGAACCGCTGCGATCGGAGCGATCTTGCTGACGGGCTATCTCGGCGGTGCCGTCGTTGTCCACGTCAAAGGGGGCGAACCGTGGTTCGCTCCGGTCATCATCGGCGTCGTCTTGTGGACCGGACTTGTGCTACGAAATCCCCGGCTGCGATCAGTGCTGCCTTGGTGATCGTCGGCAGATTCAGTCGATCGTGAAGTCGGTGTCGTTGGAAGTTTCGTAGGGTGTGTGGAGTCTGCGGAGCGGAGGTTTCTTAGTCCCATCTCAAGAAAGGTCTGCATGCTTTATCCCATCCTCGGCGTCATCGCGGTTCTGGTTCTCATTGTGCTGTCGCTCGGCTTCTCGCGACCGGCGAAATTTCGCGTCGAGCGATCGGCGTCCATCACAGCCACGCCCGCTGCGATCTATGCGATTCTCAGCGACTTTCGGCAGTCAGATTGTTGGTCGCCGTGGGAGAAAAAAGACCTCAACATGCAGAAGACCTTCAGCGGTTCACCCAGCGGTAAAGGGGCGATTCACGAATGGGACGGCAACCACAACGTCGGCTCCGGTCGGCAGGAGATTGTGGACGTTGTACCGAACTCAAAGATCGTGATTCAGCTCGACTTCTACCGCCCGTTCAAGGGAACGAACACGGTCGAGTTTCTGCTCGAACCAACCGGCGACTCCACCACCGTTCGCTGGATCATCTACGGCCCGATGAACTTCATTGTCCGAGTCCTCTGCATGAACATGGACAAGATGATTGGCAAGGACTTCGAGCAAGGCTTGTCGGACCTGAAGGCACACCTCGAACAGTAAATTCCAATCCGCTCGTTCGATCTCGAAAGGCAGCTCATGAAATTCATGGTCATCGTCAAAGCGAGCAAAGTCTCCGAAGCGGGGATCATGCCGAGCGAACAACTACTTACGGCCCGTTGAAAAACGTAGGATGGGCATCTTGCCCGTCCGATTTCCCGCAGAAAAACGACGGCCTAGAAGGCCATCCTACAGTTTTTCAACGGGCTGCTAATGGGCTGATAATCGCCAGCCTCATCCGACCGACCGCTTCAATTCCGCCAAGCGTTGACGCAGTTTCTGGACTTGCTGTCGGAGAGTCGGGGCGTGAGGCAATAGTTCCTTGAGCCGACTCAAGCTGTGCGAGACAGTCGTATGAGTCCGCTCTCCAAAATAGTTGCCGATCGCTTCGAGTGGTCGGCCGGTCAGTTCTTTCGTGAGGAACATCGCACACTGGCGCGGCACGATCAGTCCTTGATGTCGCGACCGCGAACGAAGCTCATTCGGTTCGAGGCCGAACTCGTGCGCGACGGCGGTCGCAATGGTTTCCATTGAGAGGGCAATCGTCTGCATTTCCAACCACGATCCCCGCTCGAGAAATTTCAAATCGACCACGGCGTGCTGTTTGATGCAGGCAATCGCGAGCTGGTCGATCGAACGGGCGATGTCTCGCGGCGAGAAGGCCCAACGTTCAGCCAGCCATTGGATCGACGGGGCAACCGGCTTACACAACGGCAGGTGTTTGGCTTGAGCCAGACGCGCGATCAAGTCGCAACGGCTCGCGATGTCGGGGAGTGGCAACGTGGCGCAGAGACCTCCGTGACAACGACTGATCCAGCGCGGTGAGAACTCGCGCAGTTCACCGGGTCGCTTGCGACTCGTGACCAGTACGCGCGGTCCCTGACTCAACGTCCGGTCCATCAGAGCGAGCAACGACTCTTGTCGATCTGGGTCCCCTTCAATGCCATGCAGGTCTTCGCAAACCAACAGATCGAGCGAACAGAACGACTCCCACATCTCGGCGAGCGACTGTCGTTCATCGGCCAGAGTGAGCAATCTGCCCAACTCGTCCGCCGAGGCAATTGCGTAACGCAATTTTGGCTGACGATGCAGGCATTCCAAAATGACCTGCCGCGCGAGGAGCGATTTGCCGCTCCCTTCTGGACCCGACAAAAACGTGAGTCCGTGTGCAATCACAGCGGTTCGTTTGCGCAGGCTCGTCAGACGCGAGAGGGCCGCCCGCGCGAAGGCATGTTCGGCCAAAGGAACGAACAATTCTGCACTTGAGATGGCGGCTTGGCTACGAGCGAGAAGCTCATCGAACATTGAGAACCGACCTTCATGAGTCGAGTTCGCAAGCGTCCGTTTGCGGGTGGTCATCCCTGAGAAGCGACACGGTTTGAAACGCAAACCGGTCAGACAACACGCAGAAGTAAGTGGATTGTGGTCGCCAACTCCATCGCGTGGGGCGGGATGATAGCGACGGTCACTTGGAATTGCGAAGCCGCGCCACGACGCGCGCGATGCAACGGGCAGCATCGTCAATCTCAGCCTGAGTGTTCAGGATGCTCAGCGAAAATCTCACCGCAGACCGATACAGATCGGGAGTCAATCCCATTGCGACAAGGATCGGCGCTGGCTCGGCCGAACCACTCGCGCACGTGCTGCCGAGTGAGCAGCAGACACCTTCCAAATCGAGCGCGACGAGCATCGCCTCGCCATCAACTCCGGGGAACGAGATGTTCAACGTGTTGGGCAGTCGCGCGGTGCCAGCTCCGTTTACGATCGCTGGTGGGCAGGCTTCAATGAGCGCCGCTTGCAGTCGATCACGCAGTCCGGTCACGAACTGAGTCCGCTCCTCGCGCGCGACACAAGCCAGCTCCAGAGCCTTCGCCATCCCCGCGACCAGCGCGACCGGTTCGGTCCCCGGCCGTCGCTCGAACTCTTGATGACCGCCGCGCATCAACGGCGTCAGTCGCGTGCCGTCTCGCACCAGCAATCCTCCCACGCCGCGCGGTCCATGAAACTTGTGAGCACCAAAGCTGAGCGTCGTCGCGTCGAGATCATGAAACGACACGTCGATCTTTCCGACCGCCTGCACGCCGTCCAGATGAAGTGCCACGCCGCGCGAACGGCAGGTTGTGGCGAGCGGTCCCACCTTTTGAATCACTCCCGTTTCGTTGTGAGCCAGGATGACCGCAGCCAACCGCGTGTCGGCGGGCATCTCGCACGACGTAATCTGACCGTGTTGATCGACGGGAAACTTGTGCAGGTGCCACACGCGCATGGCCGGTGCCCGACAGACTTCGAGACTCGACGGATGCTCGCCCGGTGACAGCGCGATCGTCCCGCTCAACCCGTGCGTCAGCCCGCGCAGGGCCAAGTTGTTCGCCTCAGTGCCGCCACTGGTGAAGATCAATTCCTTCGGTTCGGCACCCAGCCATCCGGCGATCGCCTCACGACTCGCTTCGAGAACCTGCCGCGCCTTGCGACCCGCTCGATGCGGACTGCCGGGATTTCCAAAACAGTCCAGCATCACGCGCGCCACCACCTCGACCACATCGGGCAATGTGGGCGTCGTCGCGTTGTTATCGAAATAAATCAAAGCAGCCATGCCCCGAGAATAAGCCGAGCGCCGGGGGTAGTTCCACCCCAGCAACGCACCTCAATCGGCAACCTTCATTTGATCCGTCGTACCGCAGAAAAGCCAAGACCTGCCGGTCGCCTTACTTCCCCTCTGACGCCTTCAATCGGGCGAGCTGCGTCTCGAACGCTTGGGCCTGCGGGCGAAGTCCCGCAGCCGTGAATTTACGGATTGCTCGCTCCAGCATCTTCATGCAGTGCGGACTCGATTCGTTCCCCCGTTTCTGCGGGATCAGCGGCATGAACTCTTGATAGAACTGCAACAACCGTCGAGTCGCTCCCTTGATGTCGGCACAAACTTGTTCGAGTTTGTCGAGTCGCTTCGGAACGTAGCGTCTGAAGAACTCATCCCGCTTGGGAGCGAGAGTCGTGTCTCCCGCCTTCCTGATGATTGCTGTTTACCCATTCCGGGTGTGCCGGTAAGTATCTCCCCGACTGTAAGCTCGTCGTTCTGTTCAGGGAGGACCGTCAATGCGTGCGTGGACTAGAGTTGCGAGTCTTTTGCTGATGGGTGTGTTCTGTCCGAGCATTGCCGGTGCAGCGCCGAATGAGATCGATACCGCACCATCGGCGGTCGCTCTGGCCGATCCCGCGCGGTGGCAGTTTATCGGCAGTGCCGCCTACAAATCGGCGGACCTGCGTGACGCACTGGCCGCGAATCTCGATGTCATTGTGGCGACGCGTTCGGCGGGAACTGTCGATCAGTTAATCGGAGCAGTGACGCGCCAATTGACGCTCGGTTATCGAGCCGGTGGCTATCACGATGCGACTGTTTCGGCAGATGTCGATCCCACTGGAAGGCAACTGTTCATCAGCGTTGATGAGGGACGACGGTCGCTTCAAGGGAAGATTGAGGTGCGCGGAGCAACCACGATCGATGTCGAGCGACTCGCGAAAGAAGTCACTCAAAAGTATGCCCCGGCCGATGCGATTCCGATCTTTCA
>JAYTXB010000014.1:0-6920 GCA_043743205.1 Schlesneria sp. | reverse complement strand
CGCTTGCTCGACAGCGTCGGGCGTGAGTTCCACCAGCAGCGTCGCGAGGCCGAGTTGCAACTGGAATTGAACTCGCTCAGTCAGCAGATCGACTACACGCTGGAAGAGATCAGCCTATTGCACCGGCTGACGCGCAACCTGCAACTGTCTCGCCCCAGCAAAGACCTCGCTGGCATGTGCGTGCAGGGGTTGTACACGCTGATTGAATGCGTGGGCACGGTCATCTGCATTCAAGATTCCTCGAACGAAATGCACTTCCTGACGCAGGGTCGCCTGCCGTTCGATCAGTCCGGGCTGGCGCGATTGCTCGCGCGGTTCGAGCAACACGATTGGACCAAGCCGCTGGTGAAGAACAAGCTGCAACACACATTGCTCGGCGCAGACTTTCCCGGCTTGAAGAACTTGGTGATCGTGCCCATCGGCGATCCTCAACACCGGCGCGGTTGGATCATTAGTACGAATCTGCGCGGCGGTCGCGACTTCGGTACGGTCGAAGCCAATCTGATCGCCTCGATCGCTTCGATCCTCGGGACCCATGCTCGAAACATTGAGCTGTACGATGAACACGATGATCTGTTGGTTGGCTTCGTGCGGTCGTTGGTTTCGACGCTCGATGCGAAGGATCCGTACACGCGCGGCCACAGCGAACGTGTGGCCCTCGTTGCCAGACGCATTGGCCAGCACATGCAGATCGACCCCGGTGATCTCGACGACATCTATCTCTCGGGACTGTTGCACGATATCGGCAAGATCGGCATCGACGATCGCATTCTCGCCAAGCCTGGCCAATTGACTGAGGACGAGTTCCGCCAGATTCAGCAACACCCGATGATCGGCTTCCAAATCTTGCAAAAGCTCAAGAGCCTGCAAGCGATCTTGCCGGGAGTGCGTCATCACCACGAAGCGGTCAACGGCAAAGGCTATCCCGACAAGTTGAAGGGGGACGAAATTCCACTGATGGCTCGGATCTTGGCCGTCGCCGACAGCTACGATGCCATGGTCAGTGATCGACCTTACCGCAAGGGGATGCCGCTCGCGAAACTCGAAGAAATCTTCCGTCGTGGTGCCAGTGAACAATGGGACTCACGCGTCATTGAGGCGTTCTTCGCGGTCAAAGATGATGTCCAGCGGCTGTGCGAATCGTACTCACCGGAACGCGGCAACCTGCTCCGTGAGAAACAGTCGAGTCGCTCGGGGGTCGTTACGGGGCGGACACTGTTGAAACAGTGATGGTGGCGCCCTCACGACTCGAGTGCGGCAGCGTTATCCATCGCACGGCCCAAACTGAGTCGTTTAACCGCGTGGGCAACGCCCCGCGCGCGAATGACGTTCGAGCCTGTTTCCTTGATCGACGCGCGGGGCGTTGTCCACACGGTTAAGGACCGGCGCATCAACTACAGGCGGTATCAATCTGATGATCGAGGTGAGCCGGGTGCCGTGAGGCTCCGGGTTCTTCGCCAGATCTAAACGATGCCAATACCTGAGTCGGCCCCGCGTGAGGTCTATGTTGGATTTCCGCGACCAAACACCAACCGGATCAGCCAGCGCTGGGTATCGCGCGTCAGCGTGAAGACGGTCGGGATCAGGAACAGCGTGAAGACGGTCGAAGCCGTCAGTCCGGCGAGAACTACTGCGCCGAGACCGCGATAGAGTTCGCTGCCCGCGCCGGGAAAGAGGACCAGCGGCAGCAGGCCGAGAACTGTCGTGATGGTTGTCATGAACATTGGCCGTATCCGCGACCGAACCGCCTCGATCACCGCCTCCTTATCCGAGTGGCCTTCGTGGCGGATCAGCTGCAGTGCCTGATCGACGATCAGAATCGCGTTGTTCACCACGGTCCCGATCAGGATCACGAAGCCGAGCATCGTCAGCACGTCCAGCATCTGCGGTGGCTGACCGATCAGCACGAGATACCAACTGAGCAGCTTCAATCCACCCAAGCCGCCGACCGCACCGAGTGGCACGCTGAAGATGATGATGAACGGATACACCCACGACTCGTACAACGCCGCCATCAGCAGGTACGTGATGAGCAGCGCGAGCAGCAGGTTGAATTGAACCGCCTTCCACGTCTGCTTGAGCTTGTCGGCCGTCCCTGCCAGCGTGATGCGATAGCCGCCGTCGAGTTGCCCCGATGATTGCAGCCGATCCACGATCTCGGTCTGGATGATTCGCAGTGATTCTTCCAGCGAAACGTTGAGTGGCGGCGAGACCTGAATCGTGATGGCTCGCTCCCGCTCGCGATGGTTCACCTGCTCGGGACCGCTCGCCAGAGTGACCTCGGCCAGCGCGGCCAGCGGCACGAGTTGCCCGGCGGGAGTTGCAATGGGGAGGCTCTCCACGTCCTGCGTCTGTTTGGCGAACTCGTCCTTGCCGCGAATTGTCAGATCGATCTTGTCGGTCCCGAGGAAGTAGTCGCTGGCATACGCACCATCGACGAGGGCATCGACGGTATAACCCAACTCAGAAGCACTCATCCCCATTTCGGCCGACTGTAACAGGCGCGGGCGAACGTGAACTTCTGGACTCGACAAATCGAGGCTCGGGATCGGACGCGCCTGCACGCCGGGAATCAACGCGCTGATGGGCTTGAGTCCGTCGGGGACCTCGGGCCGATCGCCTCCCAGGATGCGACCGCCAAACTGGACGAGCTTCGTCAGTTCGGGGCCGGTAATTTCAATGTCGATCGTGCGACCCGCCTCCAGCCCGCGTCCAAACAGACTGGTCTGGCTGACGATGGCGAACGTGCCGGGGATGCTCATCGCGGCCTTTTGGATGACGGGGATCAGCTTGCCAGCCTGCGTCGGTTCGAGCGAACGCGCTCCGATGAAGACGCTCTTCGAGTTCACGACGAAGAACAAATCACTGATGATCGGCGAACCGAGTTTCCTCGCTGCGTCGCTGTCGGCATCCACGTCCCAGTACGGCTTCAATTCGTTCTCGACGTACAAGCCCATCGAGGTCAGCTCGTCCATGTTGTAGCCGGGCGGCGGGACGAGAATGCCGAACACCAGATTGCGGTTTCCGCTCGGCAGGTACTCGACCGACGGCCACCACAACCAAGTCAGGCCCGCACACGAGCCGCAGAAAAACAGCACCGTCGCCAGCCGCAAGAAGGTGTTGAACTGCATGACGCGGTTCAAACCGGTGACGGCGGAAACGAAGAGATAGCCCAGCGACTCAAACATCCACACCAGACCGGTCGCCGTCGAAGCAGACTTCCCCTGCTCCATGCCGCCGACGATGCGCTTCGTCGTCTCGCCGGCTGCCTGGCTCCTGTCCCCTGAATCCTGATTCCTTCCCGCCATCCTCTTCCCCAATATCCGCGCCGCAGCGGGCGGCACGACGACGACGGCCACGATCACCGACAGTCCCACCGCGCCACTGATGGCGATCGCAATATCGCGGAACAGTTGGCCCGCCTCTTCCTGCACGAAGATCACCGGCACGAACACGGCCACTGTCGTTAGTGTTGAGGCGATGACCGCACCCCACACCTCTTCGGTCCCGCGCACAGTCGCGTCATACGGAGACTCTCCCTGCTCCCAGCGACTGTAAATGTTTTCGAGGACCACGATCGCGTTATCGACCAGCATCCCGACCGCGAACGCCAAACCGGCCAGACTGATGACGTTGAGCGACAGCCCGAGCAGCTGCATCAGCAGGAACGTGCCGATGATCGAAGTCGGGATCGCCAGCCCAATGACCAAGGCACCTCGGGCATACCACAGTCCCGAAGCCACGATCAGAAACAGGCACACGGCGAACCACCAGCCGTTCACGTACACGGCCGCCACACCCGTCGCCAAGATCAGCGGCGAGATAATCAACGTGCGACGGTTCAGATGCAGGAAGAGCATGAGTACGACCATCGTCAGCGCGCCGCCAAGAAAAATATTCTCGCGCACCAGACCGATGGCGGAGTAGATGTACTCGGTCTCATCGTAGACCTGTTGCAGCGCGAGGCCGCGCGGGGCGAGGATCGCCTCGTTCAGATGTTCGTTCGCCTCGCGCAGGCCCTTCATCACGTCGAGCACGTTCGCGCCGTTCTCGCGCAGGACGCGAATGGCAATGCTTTCGTCACCGAATCGCCGCACCAGCCCTTCCGGTTTCTTGAAGCCGTCACGCACCTCGGCCACGTCCGACACAAACACGGGCGCGCCGTTTCTCACCGCGAGCAGTTGCCGCTCAACGTGCTCTTTCGAGCGGAACTGATTGAGCGTCCGCACGACCCAACGCCGCTTCCCTTCCCAGAAGTCGCCGCCCGAGGTGTCGCGGTTCTGGCCTCTCAACACGTTGCGGACATCCGTGACAGTGAGCTGCCGCGCGGAGAGCTTCTCGGGATCAACGACCACTTGCAGTTCGTCCACAAGTCCACCCACCACGTCGGCATTCGAGACGCCCTTCACTCGCTCAAACGCTGACTCGATGGTGTTCTCGGCGAACCGGCGCATCGTCCCGATCCGAGCTTCGTTCGGCAGCAAGCCCTTCGCTTCGGGATGCTGCTCAATCACCTTGCGCAGCCGATAGGCCGCCAGCCCCGGACTCCCCGCCTTCAGCACCGTGTCGAATGCCGAGGCAATGTCGGGATGCTGCTTCTGAAACTCACGAATCTCGTCGGGTGACGCACTGCGCGAAGTCAGCACGAACCACGCGATCGGTGAGTTCGACGAGTTCGACGTACTGATGACCGGCTGGTCCGCGTTCTCGGGATACGAGGTGACTTGCTGGAGTCGGCTATTCACCTTGAGCAACGCCTCTTCCATGTTCGTGCCGACCGCGAATTCGAGCGTTACCGTGGCGGTCGAATCCGCGCTGGCCGAGGAAAGTTTTGTGATCCCCTCGACACTCTTGAGCTGCTCTTCCTGCTCGCGAACGATCTCCTGCTCGACCTCCTGCGGACTGCCACCGGGCCAGCGCGTGGTCACGGTCAGCGTCGGAGTCTGTACCTCGGGAGTGAGCTGCATCGGCATCGAGAACAGCGAGATGATGCCGAACATCGACACGAGCAGCACCGCCACCGTGACCTTGACCGGATTCTTGACAAAGGATTCCACGAGCGACATTCAACCCACCTTTGAGATTGCCCCGGCCTTGGGGAGTGCTCCAGCTTGACGGAGCTTTTGTTCGCGGCGGAGCCGCTTTCTGTCTTCTTTAGCAGGCTGTTGAAAACGTAGCTTGGACGCCTCGTCCGAGCGAAAAGAAATTGGAAACGGACGGACGAGGCGTCCATCCTACGGTTCTGCAACAGGCTGTTAGCGCAGACCCTCAGCCGCCTCGACGGCCGGGGCTTTTCTCACTTCGAGGATATTGAGCATCTGTCCCGGCATCACGCGTTCGTTGCCGACGATGACGACTTGCTGTTCGGAAGTGATCGGTCCCGTGATGGCAATCCAACCTCCGTCGGCGATGCCCAGTTCAACCGGAACGAACTTTACTTTCGCGGTCGGTTTGGGGCCGGGAACCTTCGGGTCGAGAGCCACCAGTTCCTGCTCGTCGAGCGGTACGACGACTGCCACCACGGGCGATTGGCCTCCCAGTACGACGGCATCTTTCGGAACGAGCAATGAGTCGCGCAGTTCGCCTGTCGGCAGTGTGACGCGTGCCAGCATTCCCGCCTTCAACACCGGTCCGTCGTCGCGAATGATGTTCTTCACGCGGACCTTCACCGGAAACGTGCGCGACTTCATGTCGGCCTGCGGCGTCACGATCGAGACCTCACCGACGAAGATTGAACTCTTGAGCGCTGGCACTTCCACTCGCACCGTCGTCCCGACGCGCACGTGTTCGATGTGCGTGTCGAGCACGTGCGCTTCGATGTCGATCTCGTCGAGATAGATCACCTCGGCCACGACCTGTCCGCGTGTGACCCACTCGCCGATCTCAGTCCGTTCGGCGACGATGTAGCCGTCAAACGGAGCGATCATCGTGTGCTTCTTGAGCTGATCCTGAAGCTGCTGGACCAGCGCGGTCTGTTCGGCCACGCGGGCCTTCGATTGTTCGAGTTTTTCGACACGCGGCCCCTGCTTCATCAACTCATGCCCCAACCGCTCGGCCTCGTAAGTTTGCTGCGCCGTCACTGCTGAAGAGCTGTCCTCCTCCATCTGGTCGCGCGTGCCGACTTGTCCCTTCTCGAACAAGGCCATCGTCCGCTTGAGTCGCTGAGTGGTGAACTCACGTCGCGAACGAGCGGCCTCCATTCTGGCCGCCGCCTGCTCGATCTCCTCCTTCCGCCAGCCGTTCGACAGTTCGCGCAGTTCTTCCTCACGGAATCTCAATTCCGCCTGAGCCGCGACAATTTGCAATGCGATCGTTTCGGTCAACAGCCTCGCCAGCGGTTGCCCCTTCGTCACACGGTCCCCCTCGTTGATCGGGTACTCGGTGACACGCCCATCGACGGCGGTTCCGACTGCGCTCTTCTTGAGCGGCAGCACAGTCCCAACAAACGATTGCCCGGTCGCGACCGGCTTCTTGATGACGGGCGAGACGACAACCGGCGCGACACGAGACTGCGCCCGAGCTTGTTCACCGGCGAGCGACAACGTCAGTGAAACGCATCCCAACGAGAGCGATTTGAACAGGACGGAGACTCTGTTCATGAAGTTGTTTCCAAGCGAGAGGCAAAGGGAGTGGGGCAAAATCAGGGCGGGCTCGTTTCGGGCGGCACAAAGTAACAAGAGCCATCGCCGCTGTCCGCTCAGACCGAAGAAACAAAGGCCTCGTGCGACTCGTTGGCCGATCATTCCTAATGAGTGGCCAGTCGATCGCTCTTCGTAGGATGGACGCCTCGTCCGTCCGCAATCAAAACGGAAGCACCGTTTTTAGCAGCCCGTTGAAAAACGTAGGATGGGCATCTTGCCCGTCCGATTTCCCGCAGAAAAACGACGGCCTAGAAGGCCATCCTACAGTTTTTCAACGGG
>JAYTXB010000013.1:0-1939 GCA_043743205.1 Schlesneria sp. | reverse complement strand
CCCGTTGAAAAACTGTAGGATGGCCTTCTAGGCCGTCGTTTTTCTGCGGGAAATCGGACGGGCAAGATGCCCATCCTACGTTTTTCAACGGGCTGCTAGAGCAGGTCCATCGCCACTCACCTCACGCTCGCCGCCTCACTGTCTCGATCGCTTCGATGGAGAATGGTCCGTGCTCGAGCGGCTGCCCGCTTTGAGAGTCTGTTCCCCACAGCACGAGGTTTCCGTGCAGACTTGCTCGTGAATCGGGATAGCCGCTGACAGTGCGCCCGTCATGCAGCGTCACCTCCACTTCGGAGGCCTCTTCGATCCCGAGTGACTCGTGGACCAGCTCTGGGAAGCGAGACCACGCCCAAGGCCAGAGCGTTTTTTCGGGCGCGACCTTGCCAGCGATGTCGTTCCATTCCAACTCGGCCTGCTTCAGGGCGATCAATGACGCACGCTGGCACCACGGTTGAAGCACGTCGCTCAGCCACGCCTTGCGGGAGGCGACCAGTTCGTCGAAGTCAGGCATGCTCACCTTTCGTCACTGAAGCGACCGCCTGCCACAATTCGCCCGCGATGCGATCAACCGTTTTGAGTTCACCGCCATCGAGACAATCGACACGCAACCAACCCGGTTCGTCAGCCGCCAGTCTCGCATAGATATCGTGGACGCGCTGCAAGTACGCGGCATCTGCCTCTTGCAAATCGGCGGCCCGATCCGTGTAGGTCCGCTGCGCCTTGAGCGAGATCAGACGCGTCGCCTGATCCACGGGGAGATCGAGAAAGACCGTGCAGTGCGGCTGAGGCAACTCGTACAGTGAGAACTCTAAAGTGCGAACCCACGCAATCAATTCGTCGCGTTCGGCCCCGTCCACCTTGGCCGCTTGGTGAGCGATGTTCGACGCCACGTAACGATCACAGACCACGACATCGTTCTCGGCCAACGCCCGCGTGAGCAACGGCTTCGATTCAAACCGGTCTCCGGCAAACAGGAGCGAGACCAAGAACGGGCTGACCTGATCGAGTTGCCCGAACCGGCCATTCAAAAAGTCGCCGATCTTTTGACCGAACTGCGTGTCGCGATAACGCGGGAAACTGAGTAATTGGCAGCGACGCCCCTCGGCACGCAAGCGATCCACCAAGCGTGCCGCTTGAGTCCCCTTGCCCGATCCGTCAATCCCTTCGATGGCAATCAGCACACTCACAACGATGAATCCTGCTTAGGTTGGCGATGCACCACGGGAGAAATCCGCTGGGAGTCCCGTGGGAGGGACGGAGTCTTCGGAACACACTCGGCAAGGTGCAGGTCACTTCGCGACAATTTTGGCTCTTCCGCCGGACTTATACCTCACGCGGCCAAGGATGAGACAGTGGCGAGCCGCATGCCGTCAGGCTGCGGGTTCTTGGTCGCCGCAGGAAACCCGTGGCCTCACGGCACACGGCTCGCCTAAAACAGCTCAATCATGTCCGTGCGAGGGATCTGGACGATTGAGGACTCGCGCAACGTCTTGCAGGATGGAATCTATCCCATCCTGAAGAACTACCGCCAAAACCTGCCTACCCATTTTGCGAAGGGGCATGCGCTGGTCACGAGTCTGCCAACCCTGACCCCCGCCCCCGGCTCGACCCCCGACGCCGTGACGGCCAGTGGCTCGTGGATCGTGGCCCAGTCGCAGGCGAAGCTCACGTGGACCGAAAGCACCAACCCGAACCTGTCCGGTTACGACATCCGCTTCTGCTCCGGACCGAACTACTCCACCGACAACGAGTCGATCATTGGCAGCGTGCTGCCGGGAGCGACGCTTGAATTCCTCACCGATACCGGCCTGACTTCACCCGGCAACGTCGCCAGCTTCAAGGTCTACGTCGTGACGACCACCGGCAACGAGAAGGGCAGCAACACGGTCACGATCACTCGCCCGGTCGCCTGATCGGCGGTTGGAGTGGCACGCCCTGA
>JAYTXB010000012.1:0-1160 GCA_043743205.1 Schlesneria sp. | reverse complement strand
CGCGACGAAGTTGACTCCCGCCAAGATCGCCAACAGCGACGCATGGCATTCCGCCGACCGTGCATCGTCGGCTTGATTCCACTGCAGCAGCACGAGGATCAAGCCCGATGCGAGGACCAAGCCGCGGACGTACCATGTCAGACCATCAACGATGAACGGCCCGGTCGAACGGGGTTCGAGACCACTGTGCCACCAGAACCAACTTGCCAGCGCGAGTGCCACCAGCGACAGCCAACCCCAGCGATGCTTCAGTCCCGCCGGTGCTTCGCCCCGCTCGCTCACCAAAAACGGAGCGATGAGAAACATCAGGCAGACCGTCGCCAACAGAGTCAGTTCCGGCAGAATCAGATTCACCGCACCATTCAAATGCTGCATCGCTTCGTTCACGGACGACCCTCCCCCGGCACGGCCGGCTGGCTGGCATCCGCTGCCGCAGGCTCATTCGCTTTGACGTTTGGTTGAGAATCAGCCGCTGGTTGAGCTTCGCTGGCCACCGCATTTTCCACCGCAGGCACTCCCGTCGTTCGAGCGGCAGCTGATGTTTGCATCGGCTTGCTCAATCGAACTGCCCGAACTTCCGAATACAGTTTCGTCACCGCTTCCACATCGGGGCGGATGAGATCGAGAGCCGGTTGCGGGAACAGACCGAGCCACACACACAGCCCCAACAGGGGCGCGAGAGTCAGAACCTCGCGAGCGTTCAAGTCGGCGATCGGCTCGTGATTGGCATGACCCGAGTTCCCGTGCCCTGAAATCCCGTGACCGTGACTCGCCTGATGCGGTTCCAGCAGCGTTCCGAAGAACGCCTTTTGCAAGACGCCGAGCAGATACCAAGCACCGAGAACGACACCCGTCGCACCCAAGATGCCATAGATCGGGTCTCGCTTGAACATACCGATCAGCGCCAGCATTTCACCTACGAAGCCATTCAAACCCGGCAAGCCGATACTGGCGAATGACGTGAAGACCATCGCCACACCGAGCAGCGGCAGCTTGCTGGCAAGGCCACCGAGTTCCGAAAGCTGTCGCGTGTGATATCGCTCGTAAAACATCCCAACGATGCAGAACAAGGCCCCCGTCGAGAGACCGTGATTGATCATCTGCAACACGCCGCCGCTGATCCCTTCTGTGTTCAGTGCGAACAGCCCCAACATGCAGAA
>JAYTXB010000011.1:0-2647 GCA_043743205.1 Schlesneria sp. | reverse complement strand
AAGGCGAGTGCCTCGAATGACATTAAGCTGGTCCCGCTCGGCGACCGGGTCGTGGTGAAGCGTGCTGAAGCGGAATCCAAAACCGCTGGCGGCATCGTGTTGCCGGACGCCGCCAAGGACAAGCCGCAGCGCGGTGAGGTATTGGCCGTCGGTGAAGGCCACACCAAGAGCAGCGGCTTGAAGGCCGCGCTGACCGTCAAGGCAGGCGATCAGGTGATCTTCAGTTCGTACGCTGGCGACGAACTCAAAGTCGGCGACGAGACCTACCTGCTCATGCGTGAGAGCGACATCCTCGCAATCATCGGTTGATGCTCTTCGTTTCATTCTCTGACCCATTCAAATTCCGCCAGCGTTTCCGTCTGGCCGTTTTCCCGTAAGGAGCAGTTCAAGATGCCCAAGATTATCGCCTTCGATCAAGAAGCGCAGGAAGCGATGAAGCGCGGCGTGCAGAAGCTGGCGCGGACCGTTCGTGTCACGCTCGGCCCCCGCGGTCGCAACGTCATCATCGAGAAGAGCTTTGGCTCGCCCACCGTCACCAAGGACGGCGTGACCGTCGCTCGCGAAATCGAACTTCAAGACAAGTTCGAGGACATGGGTGCCCGCATGGTGCGCGAAGTCGCCAGCAAGACCTCCGACATCGCCGGTGATGGAACCACCACCGCGACTGTCCTTGCCGAAGCAATTTACGTAGAGGGTCTCAAGGCGGTCGTCGCCGGGGTCAACCCCATTGACATGAAGCGCGGCATGGACACGGCCGTCGAGCAGATCGTCGCCAAGCTCAAAAGCATGGCCGTCGAATGCAAGAACAAGAAGTCGATCGCTCAGGTCGGTACCGTCGCTTCAAATGGCGACACCGAGATCGGCGAAATCCTCTCAACGGCGATGGAGCAAGTCGGCAAAGACGGCGTCATCACTGTTGAAGAAGGCAAGTCGCTCAAGACGGACTTCCAAGTTGTGGAGGGAATGCAGTTCGATCGCGGCTATCTGTCGCCGTACTTCGTCACCGATCCGACTTCGATGGAGTGCGTGCTGGAAGACGCTTACGTCCTGATCCACGAAAAGAAGATCAGCAGCATTAAGGACCTCGTTCCGGTCCTCGAAAAGGTCGTCAATAGCGGCAAGCCGCTGTTGATCGTGGCCGAAGAAGTCGATGGCGAAGCTCTCGCGACGCTCGTCATCAACAAGCTGCGTGGCACGTTCAAGATTTCGGCCGTGAAAGCTCCAGGCTACGGCGATCGTCGCAAGGCGATGCTGCAAGACTTGGCGATCATGGTCGGTGGACAAGCGATCTTTGAAGACTTGGGCATCCAGCTTGAGAACGTTCAGTTGTCGGACCTCGGTCGTGCGAAGCGGATCGTGATCGACAAGGACAATACGACGATCATCGAGGGGCTTGGCAAGTCGTCCGACATCAAGTCGCGCATCGAGCAGATTCGTCGCGAGTTGGCGAACTCGACCAGTGACTATGATCGCGAGAAGCTCGAAGAGCGCGTCGCGAAACTCTCCGGCGGCGTGGCTCAGGTCAACGTCGGTGCCGCCACCGAAAGCGAAATGAAAGAAAAGAAGGCTCGCGTAGAGGACGCCCTTTACGCGACGCGAGCGGCCGTTGAAGAGGGCATCCTGCCCGGCGGTGGTGTCGCGCTGTTGCGTTCGTCGCTCGGTCTCAAGCCGACCGGCTTGAACGATGACGAGACGACCGGTTTCAACATCATCGTCCGTGCGTGCCGTGCCCCGCTGACCCAGATCGCCGACAACGCCGGCGTCGATGGCGCGGTCATCTGTGAGAAGGTGGCCGAGCACAAAGACAACTTCGGTTACAACGCCGCGACCGGCAAGTACGAAGACTTGGTCAAGGCTGGCATTATTGACCCTTGCAAGGTCACTCGCAGTGCCCTGCAAAACGCAGCCAGTGTTTCGACGCTGCTGCTCACCAGCCAAGCCCTGATCGCGGAAAAGCCGAAAGACGAACCTAAGAAGGGTGGCGGCGACCACGACATGTATTGAGTTTCAGATCAACAGACATCTGAACTGCTGATATCCAATCCAAGGAGGCCGCTCCCCTCGAGCGGCGTCATGGAGGATAAAGTGACAGCCCGCGAGCCTATGGTTCGCGGGCTGTTTCCGTTTCACGATGTAATCTCTCGCGGCGGAGTATGAGGCTCACCCAATCCGCCAGCACGCGCTAGCGTCCGGTTCGAGAGAGAGACGATTGAATTCCGAACCGGACGCCAGCGCGTTCCGGCTGATCTCTCGACACCTCAATTTCCGTCGCGCGAGGGATAACGAAACTCTGTGGGCGGAGAAGACGCCGACCACAGTCGCTCAGCCGCGATAGCAGCTCAATAACTGAGCTTTGGCGAAACGAACGTGAACGTTTTGAGTCGCCCGGTCGGTTCCGCCCCGGCGGGGTAGATCGTGGCCGGGTCAAACACGGCCGTCGGATCGAGCACGCTGCACGGTTGGACGGAGATCTCCAGATTGCCGCCGTTGCCGGTGACCTGCGTCACCATCACACCGGCGAAGCCGACGATGTTGTAGCTGGCGTTACTTCCCGCACCACTTGCAGCCTGATAGGGATTGGACGAGGCGGGTTGGAACAGCGGCAGCAAACGCGGTTGCCCGATGATCGCGGCGAAGTCCGACTGCA
>JAYTXB010000010.1:0-1214 GCA_043743205.1 Schlesneria sp. | reverse complement strand
TTAGCCGCAGGGCGCTAGCCCCGGTTAAGCGAAATCGAACCGGGGCTAGCGCCCTGCGGCTGATGTACCACAAGAATCAACACGAATGGCGGAGAGCCTGAAGAGTTTTCTCACACTCCCCATCTCGCGCTTCTCTCGTACCCAAACTCCCGCAGGGGAACGACCAATCCCTAAGGCTCGCTTCCCGTTTGCTCGCACGTCTGGAAGCGGGTGCTGCTCAAAAATAGCAGCCCGCTCAGGCTGAGCGGGCTGCTGAAGGATTGGGTTCCCGATTGTTGCGATGATCGGACTTTGTGCGGTCGGTCTCAGTCCGTCGATGCAATGTTTCTGGAGTTACTTCTTGGCGTTGTCGTCGGCCACTTTTTTCTGAACATCGACTGCTGTTGAGTTGACACTCTTCGCGACTTTCTCGGAGAGCTTCTTCGCCACCAAGCCGCTCGGGTCGCAGCCAGCCGCGACCGAGATGATCTCGCCCCCCTTCGCAATCAGAAAGTTGGTCGGCATGGTCTTCGTCTCGAAGGTGTTCCAAGCGTCCCCCTTGCTATCGACCGAGTAGAGCATGTTGAGCTTCTTCTCTTTGACGTAGGCAGCCACTTTCGCGTCCGGTTCGCGGAAGATCGCAACCGAGGTCAGGCCCAAGTCTTTATAGCCCTCGTGCATCGCTTGAAAGTAGGCGAGTTCCTTGTCGCAGCCGGAACAACCACAAGTCAGTCGCACGAGAACAGGCCCCTTGGCAGTCAGCTCGGACAGACTGATTTCCTTGCCCGAGGCGTCCTTGAACTTGAAGTCGGGAGCTTGCATCCCGATATCGACCTTCTTTGCGACGACATCCGGTTTGGCTGCAGGCTTCGCAGCCGGTTCTGCGGCATACGCCAAGCAGGCTGTGAGGAACAAAACCGACATCAACGCGAACAATCGAACCATGAGCAACTCCTTGAATTGAAGCAAGCCAACTGAAACTTAACGCGAGACAGCGTCGGAGTCTTAACACGCTTCACTGCATAAGCCAACTACGATCCCGTGAATTCGTCGGAAACAAACGAGCCTGGGTGCAGTCGTTCATTGGTGGTCAGAATTCAACGGCTTTCAATCGCGAAGCGATGCCAGCGAATAGCTGCGGGCGTCAGCCCAATCGCACTTGTTTTAGAGCAACCGAACACATCAGCCGGAACGCGCTCGCGTCCGGTTCTCGTCGTTCTCAGCAAACCGGACGC
>JAYTXB010000009.1:0-2704 GCA_043743205.1 Schlesneria sp. | reverse complement strand
GACACGATTGCTCGAATGGAGTGTGAAGTTGTTGGCGGTCACGTTGCGTCGGGTGTTCGATGCGGCCGCCTTGCGACGACTTGCTCGCTACGACGGCTTGACCGATCTCACCAATCGTCGGACCTTCGACACGCTGCTCGCAGGCGAGGTCGAACGAGTGAAGCTCGGTCTCTCGCGAGAATGTTCGCTGCTGTTGATAGACCTGGACCGATTCAAGTTGGTCAACGATACGCACGGACATCCGGCCGGTGATGAAGTCTTGCGCGTCGTCGCTCAACTCCTCAGAGAGCACGTCGGTCGCATGCGTGTGGGCGAACGTAGCGTGCTCGCGCGCTACGGCGGTGAAGAACTGGCCGTGTTGCTGCCGGGCGTCGGCTTGGCGGGTTCCATGCGACTCGCAGAGGAACTCCGTGCGGCCATCGAAGCACGCAGCATTCTCTTTCGAGGCAAGTCACTGGGAGTCACGATCAGCATCGGCGCGGCAGGCTGTCCACAGCACGGGCAATCCACCGCCGATCTCGTTTCCGCCGCCGATGAAGCGCTCTATCGAGCCAAATCCGCAGGGCGCAACCAAGTCTGCCAGTCGGACAAGGAGTGATCTCGGCCAGAGACCAACTTTCAATGGCTGCGGTGACCAACCGCGATCATTCGACAAACTCATCCAGCACGCGGGCGAACGCGGCATAGGTTCCGGCATCGAACAAGACAAACCGAACGACCAGCGGATCGGGGTGGTTGAGCAAGAACGTGCGTGTTTCATCGAGTGCATATTCGGCAGCTAGATCGACGGGAAAGCGAGACGCGCCGGTGCTGATGGCGGGGAACGCGATGCTCGCGCAGTCGTGCTTCGCCGCCAGTTGCAAGGCGCGCCGGTGCGCGGAACGCAGTAGATCGGCCTCGTGTTCTCGACCACCACGCCAGATCGGCCCGACCGCATGAAAGAGGAACTTTGCCGCGAGCTGTCCCGCAGAGGTCGCCACGGCATCACCTGTAGGGCAACCGAGCGGATAACGCGTCTGCGTCTCGGCCATCACGGTTGGTCCCGCCGCGCGGTGAATGGCTCCGTCCACACCGCCCCCGCCAGCCAGTTCCGCATTCGCCGCGTTGACGATCGCCTCGACCTGCTGTCGGACGAGGTCTCCCCGAACGAGTTCGATGCGACTCACTCCGAAGTGAACTTTCATGGCGGCAGCTCTGCATTCAATCAGGGTGTCGTGTCGCGGCGTGTGTAGCTTGGGGCGAAACGATGGTAAGGCGAGCGGCAGGAATTGTCAGACCGCGATGTAGGATGGGCACTCTTGCCCGTCCGGATGCCTGTCTTCAAGCCGGGACGGGCAAGAGTGCCCATCCTACAGGGGCATTTCTTCTTGCCGCTCGCCTAACAGCCCGTGGCGGACCTCATGCCGTGTTGCCGAATTGCTTCATCGGCCACGGTCACCGGCAACGTCGTCAACCGGCGATGAACTCGTGAGTTACGTTCGTTGTCGAGCGCAGCCTCGCGATTCGTGAGGCTTTTCGTCAACGCGGGCTTTGAGGTTGTGACAAGAGTTGCGAGCGCCGCGCTGCACTTGCGCAGAAATCGTTAAGTCCTTCAAGAGTAGTGTTTGTGTGCCGTTAAGCCTGGGGGATGTTAAGAAAAGCTGACGGGCTGGCGCGACTGGCATTCAGTCTGCTTTACAAGTCAAACATCCTGCGAGTGACCGCGACCAGACGACGGCCTCGCGACACTGAGTTCCTCCAGAAAGGACCTTGCCATGACTGCACTCTCGACCCGCCTGATGAACGACGAGGCTGGCTTCATCGTTTCCGCCGAACTCGTATTGATCGCCACTGTCGGCGTCCTCGCGATGGTCGTCGGGCTCTCCGAAGTGGCCCTCAACGTCAACAACGAACTGGAAGACCTCGGCTCAGCCTTTGGCTCCGTCAACCAAAGCTTCATGGTCCGTGGTTCACGCGGCCATCAAGGTGGCGGCGAAGGTGGCCGCTTCAGCGATGGCCGCGACTTCTGCGATGCCTCGGGCAACATTCGCTCCGGCAGCCCCTCGAACGGGGAGAACTGAAGCTCATCGACCGGCCCCTCACTCGACACCGCACCCAATTCAACCTCGCTCCTCACTCTGACTCAAACGCACTCACGCTCACGTTTCTCTGAACTCACTGTTTCTCTCAACCGGTCTCACTCACTCAAGGAATCTGCTCATGAAAACTTTCGCTGTGGCTCTGTGGAATGACGAAGCTGGCTTTATCGTTTCGGCTGAATTGGTCCTGATCGGCTCGGTCGCGGTCCTCGCGATGGTGGTCGGTCTGTCGGAAGTCGCCAACGCCG
The DNA here is from genome assembly GCA_043743205.1 of Schlesneria sp. Lineage (GTDB taxonomy): Bacteria > Planctomycetota > Planctomycetia > Planctomycetales > Planctomycetaceae > Schlesneria. Next base: position 378 of record JAYTXB010000009.1, on the reverse strand, counting down.
TGAATCAGGAACTGGAAGACGTGGCCTCCGCCTTCGGATCGGTCAACCAGAGCTACCGCTACAACGGTCTGACAGGACACGGCGGATCGTCGGGTGGCAGCGCCTTCCAAGATGGCCGGGACTTCTGTGACAGTGCCGACGACATCATGGGAACCGCCCCCACCGGTGAAGGCTACGGCGGATATGGCAACCACGACTGATCACTCAGCCAACCGAAAACTCAGGACGACGGAACACCGCGTCGCAAGACGCCTCGAATTGAAACGAGTCCTTTCTGGCCCACAGCCTTCCTGTGCGAGCAATCGCCGTGAGGGCTGTGTGTTTTCTTTGGGCGAACGGCCCTCATGCCGGTCGCCCAAACGCCTCGCGCCGCGACCG
>JAYTXB010000008.1:0-1110 GCA_043743205.1 Schlesneria sp. | reverse complement strand
TCTCAACTGGAATCGTATCGTCCCCGGCACGGTTCGCTCGGTGATGCGTGATCAGCGACCGGTCATTCGGTCAGATGGCTCGTTCGTGCGGGACTACTTCTATGTTGAAGACGGTGCCGCTGCGTACATGCACCTTGCCGAGCAACTCGCTCTCAAACCCGAGTTGGCGGGCGAAGCGTTCAACCTCTCGAATGAGACTCAGGTCACCGTCTTGGAACTGGTCGATCGCGTCATGCGGCTCATGGATTCGCCACTCGCTCCACAAGTTCTGGGCGAGGCTAGTCACGAGATCAAGCATCAATCACTGAACGCGGCCAAGGCCCGGCGTCTGCTGGACTGGGAGCCACTCTTCACTTTGAACGAAGGGCTAAGCAGGACAATCGCATGGTACACGAACCACTTCCAACAGATTGCAGCACCTCGGTTGAATGTCGTTCCTGCGGCCGAAGCGGCTTAAGCAACGTTCTTTCACTCGGGCGGACTCCGCTGGCGAACGCGCTGCTGACCGAAGCACAACTCGATCAGCCCGAACCGACGTGGCCGCTGGAACTGGCGTGGTGCTCGAACTGCGCGCTCGTGCAAATCACCGAAGCCGTGCCGCCCGAGATGATGTTTCGCGACTACGCGTACTTCTCGTCGTTCTCGGACACGATGGTCCAGCACGCGAAGCGGATCGCGCTGAGACTGACCGACGCCGAGCAACTCAACAGCGACAGCCTTGTCGTCGAAGTCGCCAGCAACGATGGCTATTTGTTGCAGTGGTACAAGCAGGCGGGCGTGCCGGTGCTGGGGATTGAACCCGCTCGCAACATCGCGCGCGTCGCCGAGTCCGAGCGAGGCATCCGCACCGTCAGTGAGTTCTTCGGTCGTGATCTCGCCAAGCAACTTGTCGAAGGCGGTGAGCGGGCCGATGTCATTCACGCCAACAACGTTCTCGCACACGTCCCCGATCTGAACGGCGTGGTCGCGGGATTTCAGACGTTGCTCAAACCGAACGGCGTGGTGGTGGTCGAGGCTCCGTACCTCAAAGAACTAATCGACCACGTGGAGTTCGACACGATCTATCACGAGCACTTCAGTTACTTCTCACTGACGGCTCTCGACCGCCTC
>JAYTXB010000007.1:0-5019 GCA_043743205.1 Schlesneria sp. | reverse complement strand
GCAGAATCCCTAATTGTAACCTTAAAAGACAGGCGAATGTTGAATGAGTGCCATCTTCACACGGTGGAAGTCACTGGTTCGAATCCAGTATCGCCCAGTAGTTCGATTTACAAACCCCTTGTTTTGTAGAATTATTCTGCAAAACAAGGGGTTTGTCATTTTCGGCTGCGGACGTGTGCGAAGCGTTTCCAAGGCTTTCCGACACCAACTACGCCTGTTTCTGCGCCGCCTTCTTGGGCTGCTCGGTCGAAGTGAGAGTCGAGAACTTGCAGGTTGTGTTTCTCGGCGATCCGTTCGCTGTTGCCGAGCCAAGCTGTGACGACGTGACTGGGGAACTTCAAGGTCGAGACTTGTGCCGAGCCGTTTTGAACCTGTGCAGGTTCCCGCACTAGTGGCTTCGGGTCGTGACGGACCCGCGAACGATGCTGGCGAGGTTGGGCATTCCGGACAGGCCCATGCTGAGTTCAAGTTCGGCACGGAGCAGTTCGAGGACGCGCGCGACGCCGCTTTCTCCATCCGCAGCGAGGCCCCACAGATACGGACGCCCGATCAGAACGGCGCGTGCTCCCAGGGCGAGAGCCTTCATCACGTCAGTTCCTCGGCGGATTCCTCCATCGACATAGACTTCGACGCGTCCCGCGACGGCCTCGACAATCTCACTCAACACGCTGGCGGTGGAGACAGCTCCATCGAGTTGCCGACCGCCGTGGTTCGAGACCACGATCCCTTGCGCGCCATGAGCAACCGCGAGTCGCGCGTCCTCGGCTGTCAGCACGCCCTTCAACACGAGCGGTAGCGGACTGAGATCCCGCAGCCACTCGACCGCCTCCCAAGTCAGACCTGCATCCCAAATGTTTTCGATGTATTTTTTGAGGGCCGAGCCATCGCCCACCGCTTCCATCTTGTCGAGGCCGTGCGCTTCGAGGTTCTTCCAGCGAAGTCCCGGTGGGAGGCCGAAGCAGTTGCGGATGTCACGTTCGCGGCGTCCCACGAACGGCGCATCGACTGTCAGACACAGCGCGCGATAACCGGCAGCGGCGGCTCGCTCGACCAGCGACCGCGTGATGCCGCGATCGCGATAGCAGTAGAGTTGAAACCAGCGCAGCCCCGTCGGCGCGGCGGTGGCGACCTCTTCGAGGCTGTACGTTGCGGCCGTGCTGACAACCTGAATCGTTCCGGCGGCAGTCACCGCTCGCGCCACGGCCAATTCACCGTCAGGATGAGCGAGTGCATTGAAGCCGCACGGTGCGGTGAGGATTGGAAACGCGATCCGCTCTCCCAGCACCGTCGTCGTCAGGTCACGTTCGCGAACATCGACAAGGATCCGCGGCCTGAGGGCGATCTGCTGCCAAGCCCGTCGATTTTCAAGCACGCTGATTTCGTCCTCGGCTCCCCCCTCGTAATAGTCGTAAACCATCTTCGGCAACGAACGCGCGGCGTGTTGAGCGTACTCGTCGATGTTCAGTGGTTCGGTGGGCAGGTTGGTCATCGTGTGGTGTCCGAAAAAGGATCGCGTGCTGGCCTCGCAGCGTGCCGTTTCAGCAGAGCCTGACAGCAGTGGGAGGTATATCAGGAGACCAGACGCGCGAGGAATCGACTCGAGCACGGGCTCCGCAAACCGACCGCGGCGGATGGATTTCTCGACCTCTTGAGCTACACTCTCGCCCCGCCAGCCTTGCAGGTTACCGTGAGCGACCTGCCCTTCCGAGATGAGCCTCTGCTTCAGGAAAGTTGCCTCCGTGTTTGAAATTCCCGTGCTTCGTTTTGGTCAGGTTTATGAGTCGATGGAAAAGCAGCCGGTCGTCCATTTCGACACCGGTGAAGAACTCGCCAAGCTCCATCAAGCGACGGGGGCGATGGTCAAATTGGACCTGAAAAAGTCGCAGAAAGCGCGTGAGGCACTGCGGGCCATTCCAATCGCCAAGCTGATTGAGATTTGCAAATCCGCGTCCGAGTTCTATCTGAACGACACGCTGCCGATGGGAAGCGGGTCGCTGACTCCCGCCGAATTTTGTCGAATGCAGTCGGCGACAACCGGTCTGCCCGAACACATGTGCGCGACGAACATGCGCAAGAATGCGTTCGTCCTATCTCACATGGATGAAGTGCTGGACGCGCTGACGCGCGGGTTGCCTTACGAGGTCCTCGAACGCGGCTACGGGAAAGAGTCACGTGGGGTGATGGTCTCGTATCAGGCGAATACGCCGGTGTTCGGCATGGTCCTGCCGAACAACTCGCCCGGCGTACACACGCTGTGGCTCCCTGCTTTACCGATGCGGATTGGCCTGTGCATCAAACCCGGATCGCAGGAGTTCTGGACGCCGTATCGCATCACCGAGGCGTTCTTCAAAGCGGGTCTGCCGCGTGAGGCGGTCTCGATCTATCCCGGTGGCCACGATGTCGGTGGAGCGGTCATGACCGACTGCCAGCGTGCCATGATCTTCGGTGGTCAGGCCACTGTCGATCAGCACGCCGGAAATCCGAGAATCTCCGTTCACGGTCCCGGCTTCTCGAAGATCGTGCTGGGCGATGATGTGGTCGATCGATGGGAGGACTATCTCGATTTGATGGTCGATAGCATCTTCTTGAACAGTGGCCGCAGCTGCATCAACGCGAGCGGTGTCTGGGCGAGTCGTCACACGCGCGAGATCGCCGACGCGCTGGCTCAGCGTCTCGGCCCGGTGGCTCCGCTCCCGCCCACCGACCCGAAGTCGCCGCTCGCCGCATTCACGACGGCGGGTGCAGCCGAAGCGATGAATGCACAGATCGACGAAGGTTGTCAGGCCGACGGTGTGACTGAAGTGACGGCCAAGTATCGCGGTGGAGACCGTCTCGTGAAGCAAGCCCGTTGCGATTATCTGCGACCGACGATCATCCATTGTTCCGCCCCCGATGTTCCGCTGGCGAACACCGAGTACATGTTCCCATTTGCCTCGGTTGTCGAGTGCCCGCAAAATAAGATCATCGCCGCCATGAAGCAGACGCTGGTCTGCACCGCATTGACAGAGGATGCGAAGTTCAAGCAACAGTTGCTCGACGCCACCAGCATCGACCGGCTGAACATCGGGACCGTGAAGACGCTGCAACTCAACTGGCTGCAACCGCACGAAGGGAACATCGTGGATTTCCTGTTCCGCGCGCGGGCCCTCCAAGACAGCCCTCCACCGGCGCACTGAGACCGATTACAAAGCGTACGTCAGCGAAGAGTCTGGTGATCCGTCGAGATTCGACGGATTGTCGTGGAACCTCTTTTCGGGAGACTCGGCTCGGTCACCTCCGGCTTGACCTGTTTTGTTGATTTGGCCTATAGGTCGCTTGGGATCTCGGCCGCTTCTTCGGTCGTGGCCACTTCACCGGGAATCGACGGGCCGCGCCGCATGAGACTGCTCGAACGCTATGTCCTGACCGAGCTACTGCGGGTCTTCGGAATCCTCGTCACGATCTCCACGTCGTTGTTGGTCTGCGTGGGCGCGTTTGGGCAGGCCAAAGAATTTGGACTTGGCCCCTGGCAGATTCTGCAAATCCTGCCATTCATCGTGCCGAGTCTGTTGCCGTATACGATCCCCGCCACGCTGCTCTTGTCGGTCTGCGTGGTCTATGGCCGGATGTCAGGAGACAACGAGATCGTGGCGGCCAAAGCGGCCGGAATCAACGTGCTCAATCTGATGTGGCCGTCGTTCTTTCTGGCCAGTCTGCTCAGTGTCACCGTCTTGTTACTCAGCGATCAGGTCATTCCGTGGGCGTACAAGAACATCGAACAGATCGCCACACTCGCCATGGAAGACATCTTCATTGACCGCTTGAAAACTCAAAGCACGATCAGCGTGCGGGAGCGTGACCGCCGGATCACGATCACCGTGACGGGCGTGCGCGACCGAATGCTGATTCAGCCCGTGTTTCGGTACGCTCCGAATGGTCGCGACGCGTATACGGTCACGGCACGCGAAGCAAAGATTAGCTTCGATCTTCCGCACCAACAGGTTTGGCTCGAATTGCACGGCGCGGAGTCGAGTCTGCCCGGAAATCAGAACTCCGCCTACATCAACTTCGACCGGATCGCGTTTCCGTTGCGCGAGCAGAGTCAAAAGCTGAAGGGCCGAGACCTGAGCATCGAAGGCATTCAGCGCGAACTTCCCAAACTGACCGCCGATTGCCAACGGCTACAACGATTGCAGGAGATCGAGGCTGCCTTGGCCCTCACCACTGGAAACTTCGACAGATTTGGTGAGCCTGCTTTTCTGGCGTATCAAACGGAAGGCCGCGCTTCTGCGAACACCATTCGGCGACTGAGGGCCGAGCATCATTCGCGGTTCTCAATGGCGATCAGTTGCCTATTCTTCGTGTTGCTGGGAAGCCCGTTTTCAATCCTGATGGCTCGCAACCAGTTCTTGACGTGTTTTTTGTTCTGCTTCATCCCAATCTTGCTCATCTACTATCCGATCTCAATCATGTCGCTGAATTTGGCGAAGACCGGAACCGTAGACCCCGCTTGGGCCGCTTGGGTTGCCAACGGGCTAATCGGCGTGGTCGCAGCCTATGTCCTGCGGCGGGTGTTGCAGCACTGAGGCGTTTGAAACGTCTTCGATCAGCCTCCGCTGGCATCACTTCGAGCGGGGTGCTCCGTGGGATAGGCCACCAGCCTGCCATTGTGGACGAAGTCTGGTGAATCAAAAAACGCGGACAGGTTGAAATCCCATCCCAAGTCAACGCTCCGTTGCCCTCTGGGCTTCACGCATTCAGGATTGACCGCGTGAGGCATATTTCGGACGCGAGGTCGCCGCATTTCTCTGTGGGCTGACCGCCCGAACTGCCTAACCGTCTGAGTCGCCTGCAAGTTGCGAAACCGTTGCAATCAGAGCGTTTGCAACCGGACTGTGAAGCCTGTCCCGTTGTGCGGGTTGCGATACCGCTACAAAAAACAGTGCAGTTTGACCACGGCCAAAACCCGGCCTATATTCACTTTCGACAACGCGGCTGTCGTCGCAGGGCAACGCCTGATGACGACCTGCCACAGGGATT
>JAYTXB010000006.1:0-10453 GCA_043743205.1 Schlesneria sp. | reverse complement strand
TCGGTGCGAGTGGCCTCCAAGGTCGGCGACACGATCTGGACCGTCACCACATCCAGTCCTGCGGCCCCTGTGATTCACCATCACGGGGTCGTCGTGCCGTGGCGGATGTACTCGTACTCTTGCTTGGCCACTTGGTCCGGTTGAGCGGGCTTGTTCGCCGCCAGTCGTTCCAGAGCTTGCAGGCCGGTGGTTTCATCAATGCGGACCGTACGAGTGCCGTTGGTCTTCGCCTTGCCGGGTGCCTCCAGGTACGTCTGACAGACCGTCTCGACTTCACGCTGAAACTTTGCCTCATCCTTTTCGGTTGTGTTGAGCCACCTCTTGCCACGCTGCGGTTGCACGGCGACCCGTTGCAAATAACGACCGATCTGTGTTCGAGGAATCGTCGGCGCGATCTTCCGCGTGAGGGCCTCGTCCCGCAGTTCGTTCAGCGTCCAACGAGTGATCTGACGCCCCGACAGCTTCGGTTCCTCACCGGCCAACGCGATGATCTGCGCGACTTGCTCAGCCGTCACCTTGCCCGGCGATCCCGGTCGCGGAGCATCGAACACCACTTCCCCGTGTGAGTGGCATCTGGCAGAGGCCTCACGCAACCGAAGCGGTTCGTGGCATTCTCACAAACACAGCGACTCCCAAGAGTCACGCCACCGCTCCCGCCACGTTCCCACCTGCTGCGGATGGAACTCCACCTGAATGGCGATCTCCTGATTCCATCGCCCCTCTAACGCGAAAATCACGATCGACGACCGCTGTACGACACACCTCGGTTCCATGCGTGATCGACTCAATTCCTGCAAGACGCCCAACTTCCTCTCGCTCAACCAAACCTGCGCCGCCTTCCCTGGCATGCTTCACCCTGCCTGCCCCCACAATCGAGGCCTGCGAGGAATACCCCAAAACCCGACTTCATGAAAAAGCGTTTGAGAGATATGGCACCAGTCTGAACGCCAACACCAATCGAACACTCCGGTCCACATCGCTGGCATTACTCGACTCTGGCTGCAACGCAGCGAACTTGCGGGATCAAGCTCGTAACTCCTTGTATGTTTGGTTGAGGGCCTCATTCTGGTGTTTGCTTGCTCCGCCGAGTGGTTCTGCGGAGTGAGCGGAGCGAACGGAGCAGAACCACTCGGCGGTCGCGAGATCCTTGTCCCCTGGGCCTTTGAGGCCGTGGGAGAGCTTGATCCCGGCCGTCTGTTTCGAGGTCAACCCGCACAGTCGCCTGGGCCGCAATGCGAGCCCGTATCAGCAAGGAAGGGTCTTCTCGTGTCTCAGTCCAAGTCCGTTCGCAAGCCCACGATGGGTGAGGTGCCCATCGTCACCTCACCCGCGCCGGCGTCGCCCACGCCGATCGAGACCTTTGCCATCGGCATCGATGTCTCCCGAGACTTTCTCGATGTCGGCGAGTTCCCCGCGCGCACCACGTCGAGGGTCGCTTACAACACCGAGGCCGTCGTTGTGTTCGTTCAGCAACTCCAGCTCAGAACGCCCGAGATCATCGTGCTCGAAGCCACCGGCGGCCTCGAGAAACTGATCGTCGCCGAACTCGCCGCCGCCGGATTGCCCGTCGTCGTCATCAACCCCAAGCGCGTCCGAGACTTCGCCAAAGGGATCGGCCGACTCGCCAAGACCGATGCCATTGATGCCCTCGTCCTCGCCCAGTTCGGCAGCAACGTGAAGCCGCCGCTGCGGACCCTCCCCGATGAAAACGCCCGAGAATTGCAGGAGATTCTCGCACGCAGACGACAGCTCGTCGGTATGAGAACCGCCGAACTCAACCGGCAGCAACAGGCCCGCAGTGCCAAGGTCAAGGCGAGCCTGGAAGCCGTCCTCAAACTCATCGAGCAACAACTCAAGGACCTCGATGCCGAACTCGATCAACGACTGCGAGACAGCCCACTCTGGCGCGAAACTCACGAACTCCTCCAGTCCACGCCCGGCATCGGACCGCAAACCGCGCGCACACTCATCGCCGAACTCCCCGAACTCGGACACTGCTCCCGACAACAAATCGCCACCCTCGTCGGTGTCGCCCCCATCAACCGCGACAGCGGAACCTTCTGCGGACAACGCACCATCTTCGGTGGCCGAGCCACCGTGCGGTCTGCACTCTATCTGGCCACCCTCAGTGCCATTCGCTTCAACCCGGCCATCAAAAGCTTCTATCAACGACTCGTCCTCAAGGGAAAGAAAAAGAAACTCGCGCTCGTCGCCGCCATGCACAAACTCCTCACCATCCTCAACACCCTCATCCGAAACAAACAACCCTGGATCGACACCACTCAAAACAGCCGAACTCAAACCGACTCACAACCCCAACCCCAACCCAACCCCAAAATGAAAATGAAAACTCAACCCGCACTCACTTGACTCCCAACACAGTCGCTCTCCCCCCCGTCTTCGGGGGGAGAGGGTTAGGGTGAGGGGGATTGGTATTGCACTGGAAGTGCCGGGTGCAGGTGCGTCTCGTTCTTGCTGTCGGTCAGGCTTGTGTTCCACATTTTCTCGACAGATCAGCCCCTTCACCCTAACCCTCTCCCCCGAAGACGGGGGAGAGGGGATCAGAACAGTGATTCTCTCCGGAATGCCGGCGACACCCAATTCAGTCTTCCCTTCAGCAAACACCTGCCAGCTTCGTTACGAGACTCTGCGTGGTTCACAGCTCATTTCCGGAGAAAGCGAATGAATGCCCTGATTATTGACGACTCCCGCGCCATGCGGCGCATCCTGCGTCAGATTGTTGAGCCACTCGCTTTCCAAGTGACCGAGGCCGGTAACGGCTTGGAAGGTCTGGAGCGACTCGACGAACTGGACGACGTGCTGGTCGATTGGAACATGCCCGAAATGAACGGCCTCGAATTCGTCCAGACGGTGCGCACGCACGTCGATCATCAGCACTTGAAGATAGTGATGGTCACGACGGAATCGGAGCCAGCCAAGATGGCCCGCGCCTTGATGGCGGGGGTCGATGAGTTCGTGATGAAACCGTTCACACCCGACATCCTCATCAACAAGATGAAGCTGATTGGTGTTCGGTTCGCTACGGCTCAAGCCGTAGCGTGAGGAGCGGGCAAGGGTGAGGCGTTCTTGGGATGACTTCGACAGCCTGACTTCTCGTAGGGTGGGACCAGCGGCGCTTCGCCGCGCAGGCCCACCATCAATTCACAAAGCGATCTCGTGGTGGGCCTGCGCCCGAAGCGGGCTGGTCCCACCCTATTTTTGGGAACTCTGACAGTCGAATGAACAGGCCGTGGAAAGAGCAGGCGAGCCGCCTGCACTACGGCCCATTTTCAACGGGCAACCTCACATTCTCTGCGGGACGATCTAGGCACACACATGATTACGACAGCAGACATTCTCGATCCTTTGGCCTCGGGCGAGTTGCAGTTTCCCAGCTCGGTGCGCGAGCGATTGGCTCAACGCGCCAGTCATTTGAAAATGCTGCCTGCCGTGGCGACTCAAACGCTCGATATCGCCAAGAATCCCGACTGCGGGATTGAGGAGTTTGCGGCGGTGGTCGAACGCGACTCGGCCCTCGCCGCTGACATCTTGAAGATGGCCAACGGCCTCGTGTTTGGCGCTAGTCGCGCGGTGATGAACTTGCATCAGGCCGTGGTCCGACTCGGCTTCCGTCAGTGCAAAAGTTTGATCCTCGCGGCTAGCTTCAGCAGCATGATGAAGACGATGTCCCTAGAAGAAGAGTGGGTGCGGGAACTGCTCTTTCGACACAGCTTCACCACCGCGCTGCTCGCGACGCATCTCAATCGTGCATTGAATGTCGGCTTCCAAGGGGAAGAGTTTGCCGGGGGATTGATGCACGACATTGGCCGGATGTTGCTGGCCACCTGTTACCCCGAACGGTTCTCAGAAATTGACCCGATGAGCTTCGATGAATCTCTCGAGATGCTCTGCGCCGAACAGACCGTCATCGAAACGAACCACTGCGAAGTCGGAGTCTGGTTTGCTCGTAGGAACTCGCTTCCCGAACCGTTGGTCGATGTGATTCGGTTTCATCATTGCCCCGACCGGGCGGTCAACAATCGCCGGTTTGTCGCCCTGATCGCCGTCTGCGATCAGATGGCCAACTACCTACAACAGCGAGAAAAGGGGAGCGGTTACAACTCACGCGGCAACTCCTCCATCGAATTGCTGGAGGACTGCGGAGTGGCTCACGCGAGCCGACGCTTTCATGAGATTGCCGTCACCGTGATGGAGACAGCCAGCCGAGATATCACCGAAATGCTCGCCCTGTGAAACGAGAAATGTGAATTGAACCGGAAGGTGGGTCGAGTCTTCTCGGCTCATCGGGAATCTCCCAACGACAATGCTGCCTGTCGATGAAATCAACGGACCTCTGATTGAATCGTGTCGCGCTGCGGGCAGCGCCTTTTTGGAATGCTGACACTCACCATGTTTGAATCTCCCATCCGCGTTCTGTTGGCAGACGACTCCTCCGTCATCCGCCGTCTGCTCACCGAGGCACTCAGAACCGACAAAGAGATCGAGGTCGTCGGTGTCGGCCAGCACGGTGCCGAAGCTCTGCAACTCCTCGCGTCAAAACGTCCCGATGTGGTGTTGCTCGATGTGGAAATGCCCGTGATGGATGGCGTGGAGACGGTGATCGAGATTCGCAAACGGAACACTCAACTTCCGATCATCATGTTCAGCTCAATCACGACGCGCGGCGGGGAAGCGACGCTCGATGCCATGTCGCACGGTGCGAACGATTACGTCACCAAACCTTCCAAGCTCGGGCACGCGGGCGAAGCGATCATCTACATCCGCAATGAACTCGTTCCCAAGATCAAACTGTGGGGTCGCCGACAACATTCTCAGGCCAATGCCAAGTCAAAGCTGATACCGTCCCCTGCGATGTCCTTGCAGCACCTTTCCGCATCTGGACCAGTCGCTAATGCCGCACCGCCTCCCGCTCGTGAATTCAGCGGACCGATTGAGATCATTGCGATTGGGGCATCCACGGGGAGACCGAACGCGCTGGCCGAAGTTCTCAATCGACTGCCGCGCGACTTGTCAGTGCCGATCGTGATCACGCAACACATGCGCCGGTCTTCACGCAATTGCTCGCCGCGCGGCTCGACACGACCTGTCCGTTGCATGTGCGCGAAGGGGTCGAAGGAGCGATTCTCAAAGCGGGCGACGTGTGGATCGCGCCGGGCGACTTCCACATGACTGTGCAAACCAACAAAGCCGATCGCGTGCTGCACCTCGACCAGAACGGTGCGGAAAATTTCTGTCGCCCCGCTGTCGATCCGATGTTTCGATCGGTCGCGGCGATCTACGGCTCCTGCGTTTTGGGGATCGTGCTCACCGGCATGGGCCGCGACGGGGAGCTGGGAAGCGGCGTGATCCGTCGCGCGGGTGGTCAAATCATCGCTCAAGACGAAGCGAGCTGCGTGGTCTGGGGAATGCCCCGCGCGGTGACTCAAGCCGGACACGCGGGAATGGTCCTGCCGCTCCCACAGATTGCCTACGAAGTGGCCGACATCGTTCGCCGCAACGGGAATCGAACAACAACACTCGCCCGCCAATCGGTGGGGGCGCGATAAACAAAGAGGATTTTGAGTGTTCCGTAGCTGGTCTTCTGTGTTCAGCAAGAACCCATTTCTACTCACTGCTCACTGCCCATCGTTCACCAGGACCGCCCCATGTCACTCGCCGAAGCGGATGTCACCTTTTTGAGATCGCTGGTCGCCCGTCGGTCGGGTAATCAACTGACAATGAGCCAAGGCTATCTGATGGAGTCTCGTCTGGCTCCCGTCGCAGCCAGCGTTGGCTTGGCCAACGTCGAGGCGCTGGTGGCCGAACTCAAACGGCCCCCCTTCAAATACGAAGACCTCGTGGCCGAAGCGATGACAATCAACGAGACGAGCTTCTTCCGAGACTCGATGCCGTTCGACACGCTTCGCAAAAACCTGCTGCCGTCGATCCTCGACGCCCGCAGCGAGCGAAAGGAACTATCGATTTGGTGCGCCGCCAGTTCGAGCGGACAAGAACCGTACTCGCTGGCGATGGCGCTGCGCGAACAGTTCCCGCAACTGACCACTTGGAAGGTGAAGATTTTGGCGACGGACATCAGTGAGGACATGGTGCGTCGGACTCGCGTAGCCAAATACAGCCAGTTTGAAGTGAACCGAGGTCTCCCCGCCTCCCTGCTGCTGAAATACTTTGAACGCCATGGAACTCAATGGCAGGTCAAACAAGAGCTGCGCAATTGGGTGGAGTGCCGGAAGATGAATCTCACCGGACCGTGGCTCACGATGCCCAAGTTCGATGTCGTCTTCATCCGCAATGTGCTGATCTACTTCGACCAAGCGGGCAAGCAGGCCATTCTGCAAAAGACCGCGCGCAACATGACTGCGGATTCCGTGTTGTTCCTCGGCGGCGGTGAATCGCTCGTCGGTCTCGATGTCCCGTTCACGCGAGCCGCGATCGACAAAACGATCTACTTCCAACCGGACGCTACCAAGCCACTCTTTCCTACAACCTCGAAACCGGCCGCCACTCGGTAGGTTCCCGCTCCTCTTGAACGCCAGGACCAACAAGATGTACCAGATCGACGACGCCACGCTGATTCAAGTTGCTTGCGATGTCTGCGGAACCATGCTCGGCATCTCGCTGTCACCACCGGCTTGTTCGACACCAGACGGCCCGCGCTGGGTTGCCTCGGTGCAAATCAGTGGCGAAGCGGACGTACTCGTCGAGCTCGAAACCGACCGCACGGTCGCGATGAGATTCGCCTGCTGCATGTTCTCGATGGACCCCCTCGAGATCGAAGAGACCGATCTGCGCGATGCTCTCGGTGAAGTCGTAAACATGATCGGAGGCAACGTCAAAGGGGTTTTGTCGGGTGAGTGCAACTTGTCTCTCCCCAGCGTTGAAGTGCTGGAGGTCCGCGATGTCGGTGTCATCGCCAAAGAGACCGAGGACTTGACTGTCAGACTCTCGTGTGAAGGCTCTCCGTTCATCCTCCGCGTGACCGGTGCCCCCTGCGCAGAGTTGGTCTGATTCAACCTCCGCAGCGATCCGCATAGGAACGGCCGATGTGTTCCCGGCGCGACGGGGCTTTGTACTAAGGACGCGCGCTGGAATAACTGGCGTCGCTGAAGTCGTAAGACTTCAGTCCGAACTCTCACCAGCGGGTTGAATTTCTCGCTCCTGAGCTTGTCTCAAGGGTTCCTGCGCTACTCGCAAACCTCGATGAATTGAGTAGCGCAGAAGCGAGGGAACCATCGGGATGAACCCGGTGGCGTACAAATTCAACAAGCCGTCACGAGTTCGGCTACACCCGATTCAAGGCTTGACGACGCAGTCGCCACGGTTCGCCAGAACGCGGTTGCTTGAGCGACACGCCCGCGCTCTGACGCGGTGCAGCGATGTCTCACTTCGGCCCGCGCGAGGTATAAATAAAAATGAAAAACCGTCACCCGCAACAACGCATTCTATATTGCAATGTTGTCGAACGTCCCCGTTCAAATGTCTCGCGTCATGGACGATGCCACAATTTCAGCAAATGGCAGGTCATGGTCAAATTGAATGCGCTTGTCGTGGACGATTCCGGCGTCATGCGAAAGATGGTGATGAAGGGCTTGACGGAGTCGAAGCTCGTCGATTTTGAATTCATTGAAGCGGTGGATGGTCAGGATGCGCTGACCAAGTTCGATCCAAAGGCGATCGACATCGGCTTCGTCGATTGGAACATGCCGAACATGACCGGCATCGAGTTCGTCCGCGAAGTCCGTTCGCTCTACGGTGGTGGAGTTGGCAGCGTGCCGCTCGTGATGGTCACCAGCGAAAAGACGATGGGCAAGATTCAAGAAGCCCTCGACGAAGCGGGTGCCGACGCGTTCATCTGCAAGCCGTTCACCGTTGAGGAACTGCAAACCAAGCTCAAGAAGACGGTCGAACGGGCTGGCATCATGCGGATGCGCCGAGACGTGGCGGAAAAGAAGAAGCTCGCTCAGTCCGGTGCCGGCGGCTTGTTGAGCAAGCTGTTTGGTTGATTTGTCCCGTGTTCGACTCCATCCAACTCAAAGTCCATGAGACATGTCATCCCTTGCCCCTGCTGATAATTCCACCGTCATCGCCGATGCCGTTCAGGTTTCGATTGGAGTGACGTTTAGTTCGATCTTCGGTGAGCCACCCCAGGCGACGGTGTCCGAAATTCCTTTGGAGCAAGCCGCCCGAGTGGCGAGTGTCATTTCGTTTTTCGGAACGACTCCCTGGGCGCTGACACTCGTGTAGCCGGAGCCAACGGCCGTCGCCATGTCTCGCAAATTTACCGGCTTCGATGTTCCCTTCGACTGCGCCGATATGGGTGATGTGGTCGGTGAACTCACCAACGTCCTGGCGGGTGAAGTGGTGGCTCAACTGACGCGCCGCAGCATTCAATCGCAGATGTCGCTCCCCATGGTCGCTCGCGGCAACGATGTCGAATTACTGAAACCGACGGGAACTCCCTCGCGTCGGCTGGAGTATCAGTCGCCTCAAGGCCGCTTCTGGTTTGAAATCTGCACGGCAACCTCCGTCCAACGGCTGTGCCGCAAACCAGGCACCGCCGCCTGAGGACTCACCCATCAATCACCGGCAGACGTAGCTGAACTCGTGAGAGTTCAGGCTGAAGTCCCACGACTTTGGCTACGACAGTTGTTGTCCTGATCGCGGACTAGCCCACTTGCTCGAACCTCGCTTGTTCGAGCCGGGGCCAAGAGTTTGTTCGAGCTGCGTGAGGAGTTCGTTCATTCGGTCGGCCTCTTCAATCGGGAGGTCTTCGTCGCCGAAGCGGACTCGATAAAAGAGATCGCCAATTGGCGTGAGGCAGGGGGATGAGAGTGACTCGCGCTGAGGAGTATTCTCGCGCGAGGACTCGGTGGAGCGCAGTCGGTTGGCCAAGCGTCGAGCGACGGCGTGAATGAACTCGCTCTGAGTCTCGGAGGGCTGACGCCGTTCGCCGTGCGACTGCATCAGCCGCACGAAGCGTTCGTAGAACTCCACGCGACGGTGCCGCGATGTGTCTGAGAGAGATCGTCCCCAACCCCAAGCGAGGCTCAGTCGCAACGATCCGCGTCGGAGCAGCCACAGTAGTACTGCGACTAGGGTGAGCGTGATCGCTCCCGGCAGCGTCAGCCAGTTGCGCGGGTTGGAAGAGAAGAACACAAGCTCGTTCAACGTCGCGATGGGCGACGCCAGAAACGCGAGTGCGTAACCGCGCGACTTCGCGACCCATTCGCGCATCGGCCCGTAGAACAACTCTTCCTGGCGTTCGAGTGAGATGTTCAGGACGTTGGCTTCCCAAGCGCCCGAGAGACTCGATGACATCGCCGACCAGATGCCGCGTTGGGCACCGATCGCAGTGACACTGGCCGTACGCTGCGACTCGGGGACCGCATCGAGCGTCACCCACTTTTTGTTGTCGATCCACGCTTCGACCCACGCATGGGAATACCGCTTTTCGACACGCAGCAGTCCGTTCGGTTGAATCTCGCCCCCTTTGAATCCGGTCACGAGTCGCGCGGGAATGCCGACGGATCGCAGCATCAAGCCGAGGCTCGACGCAAAGTATTGACAATGCCCGGCCCTTCGCTCAAAGAGAAAGTCTTCGACCGGATCGACCTTCGGCGAAGGCGGTTGCACGCTGAGCGAGTACGAGTACAGACCTGAGTCGCGCAAATGTGACTCGATCGCCCGCGCCTGCTCCAGTTGAGTTAGCTTTCGCCCGACTCGTCGTTGCTCCGTCTCAATGACTTGTCGTGCGTGTGCGACCAATCGTTCCAAGGTGTTGGGAATCTCCGTGCAGCGCTTCAGGTACTCGGAGACACGATAAGCCGTGTGGGTCATGCGCGAGACCACGTAGCTCGTGTCACCGACGTTGTCCGCCGCAGGCAACTCCGAGAACGCGATGTAATCGACCGGACCGGAAAGTTCTTTGAACCAATCCCGTCGAATCGCGATCCCTTCCAAATACCGATTCTGCCCGCAGCGAAAGTTCTCGGAGTCACGCATTGCGATGGCTCGTCCCTGACAAAACAAGATGTCGTTGCCGATCGGTTCGAGATGAATCTCCTGGCGAACAACGGGCGTGGGGGTAATCCCCGGCGCTGGCTCTTTCGGGTTGATGAAGAGCCGTTCCGTCTGTTCCGAAGCCAGTCGGTTCGGCCACCAACGGCCCGCTTCGTAATTCACGAGCATCACGCCACGAAAGAGCGGCTCGGGGTGACCGAGTCGTTCCGCATAGACAAACGGGTTGAGGCGTTGTTCGGTTTGATTGTCGATCAACCGCAGTGTCAAGACGGGATCGTTGCTCTCCAATATCTGCCGCATGTCGCCCAAACGAATTTCGTTCGACAGTCCCGTGATCGTGCGACGCAGCGTCGGTGGCAACTCATCGTCTGACAACCCGAAACTCGTCCCGACCCACAGTCGCGGGATGAACGCG
>JAYTXB010000005.1:0-2173 GCA_043743205.1 Schlesneria sp. | reverse complement strand
GGTGGCTCAGCTTGCGGGTCATCTTATCGTCACGAAATCATTGTGGTTCAACAGGGCGTGAATCAAGTTGGTTCTGGCGTGAGCAGCGGGATTGGGGCGGTTGTTGAGTTGAGCGGCGGCGGTCAGTCGCGTGAGTGCAGCGGCGACGAGCGACTGTTCGGACTCTGTTGGCTCGACGGCGAGGACGGTCAGGAAGGCGGCACGGGTGAAGTCGCGATCGGTGGCCGACGGATTGGCAGCGGTGATGCGTTGAGCAATCTTGTCCGCCATCGCAGTCGCGAGCGGGCTGTTCTCCAATGCGAGGGCCTGTTGCGGGACGATGCTTTCCGCGCGGCGATAGCAGTCCAGCACGCTGGCATCGTCGAACATCGACAGGAATTTGTGGTGTTCGTTGTGCGAGTGAACGAAGTAGAGGCTGCGGCGGCGCGAGGTCTCGTTGTTCACCGCGATCGACGGACCACCGCGCGTCAAGTCGAGTTCCCCCGCCAGATGAAGCAGGCTGTCGCGGACGAGTTGAGCCTCCATGCGAATCGAGTTGGCTCGCCAATAGAACTGGTTGTCGGGATCACGGGCCAACGTTTCGGCATCTGCTCCCGCGCTGGATGACGACAGCCGATAAGCCTGCGACGTGACGATCAGTCGGTGAAGGTGCTTCAAGCTCCATGTGGGTTGAGCGGTGAGGGTGGAGGGTTGAGAGGCAGCATCTGTGCGAGAGGGATTGGCTGGCGGTCCTTCCATCAATTCGACGGCGAGCCAATCGAGCAACTCGGGGTGAGTTGGCGGCGTTCCTTTGCGACCGAAGTCGAAGACCGTTGGCACGAGTGGACGGCCGAAGTGACGCAGCCAGACATGATTCACGGCGACGCGCGCGGGGAGTGGATTGCCGGGATCGGTCATCCAGTTGGCCAAAGCCGTGCGCCGGCCAGTACTCGTCGTTGGGAACGGCTTGTGGCGTGAATCCTCGGTCTCCAAATTTGATTCGAGTGTCTTCAACGCACCGCTCAGTGGCGTGAATTTTTCGCCGGGCAATTCCACCGCAGCCCGCGCCGTTTCAATGGTCGTTCGCGCGGTAAGCAGCTTCTTCTCAGCTTCGGGCTTCTTCTCCGTTGTCGCGCGTGCGAGATCGAGTTCTGCCTGAGCAACCGCTTCTTCCGCTTGAGCTACGGCCGCGAGACGTTCGAGCCTGACTGCCGCGTGCGCGAGTTCGAGTGCATTGCCCGCTGCCGGTTGTTGATGCCGCGCCGCGTTGGCAGCGGCTCGCGCGCGAATCGTCGCCGGTTGTGCTTCCGCTACGACCAACGCTTTCTCCATTAGTGCGACAGAGAGCTGGACCTGCTCGACGGATTGCGTTGAACCAGATAGCGCCGCGATGTTCACATTCGTCGGCAACAGCGCATCGGCGGCTGATCCGGCAATGAGTTGCATCGCCGCTTCCAATTCTTGCAGTTTGAGGCGTGCGGCCGTGACGGCTGCTCGCGCGGAACTGATCTTTTGTTCGGCCGCTTTCACTTGGTCTTCGACGACGAACGGCCGCAAGCCGGGTTGATGGGCTTCGGGCGGGAGTGTTACCGGTTCGATCTTCCACGCCGCTTGAGGCAAGAACGTGGGGATGGCCGCATCCATGAGACGGCTCTGGTCGGGATTGCGGTCGTCACCTCGGATGTGCAGAAACGTTTGGGCTGCGAGATTGCAGTCGAACGCGCGCGGCAGACCGTTTCGCTCGAAGTCTGTCTCACCGGGCAGTAGGTCCGTGCGAACTTGGTACGGCTCGAAGATGGCTCGCAGTCGGTAATAGTCGGTCTGTGCGATCGGGTCGTACTTGTGGTCGTGACACTTCGCGCAGTTGAACGTCAGCCCGAGCATCGCCTTCGACGTGTGTTCGACGGTCTCATCGAGCCAACTCGTCCGATTGAACTTGAAGTACTGCCGCGCGAGAAACCCAGACGCGCGCAACTTGTCGAGGTCGTTCGGGTACAGCTCATCGGCGGCGAGCATCTCGCGCAACATCTGGTCGTAGCCTTTGTCGGCGTTGAGCGACTCGATAATCCAGTCGCGCCAATGCCAGAGATGCTTTTGCGAGTTGCGCACTTCCGCCCCGAGTCCCCACCAATCGCTGTAACGCCAGACATCCATCCAGTGTCGCCCCCAACGTTCGCCGTACTGCGGACTGTCG
>JAYTXB010000004.1:0-3230 GCA_043743205.1 Schlesneria sp. | reverse complement strand
AGGCGGTTCGCTGCCGTTGCTCGTGGCGACTATACTCCCGAACCGCAAACGCCCCCTTTCATGTCGAGGTTGCCCGATGCCGCGCGTTGGTTTGTTTGTTCCCTGCTATGTTGATCAGCTTTACCCGCAGGTCGCGATGGCGACGTTGGAACTGCTCGAACGCCACGGCTGCGAAGTGGAGTTCCCTCCCGCTCAGACCTGTTGCGGTCAGCCGATGGCCAACACCGGCTGCACCAACGACGCCAAGCCGCTCGCCGAGAAGTTCCTCTCGATCTTCAAGGACTACGAGTACGTCGTCTGTCCGTCCGGAAGCTGCACCGCGATGGTGACGCATCATTACGAAGAGTTGCTGCACGGCAACGCCGACTACGAAGCTCTCCGCAAGAAGACATTTGAACTCTGCGAGTTCCTGATCGATGTGCTGAAGATCGAGAAGGTCGAGGGCCACTTTCCGTACAAGGTCGGACTGCACAACAGTTGTCACGGCTTGCGCGAACTGCGGCTCGGTTCGGGCAGTGAGCGAATTGTTCCGGCATTCAACAAGGCTGGCCAGTTGCTGGCAGGGCTTGAGGGAATCCAGCTTGTTGAACTCAAGAGGCCCGATGAATGCTGCGGCTTCGGAGGCACGTTCGCGGTCGCCGAAGAAGCGGTCTCCTGCATGATGGGCCTCGACCGCATCCACGACCACGAACAGGCAGGTGCCGAAGTCATGACGGCCGGCGACATGAGCTGCCTCATGCACATGTACGGCCTCATTCACCGACAGAAGAAACCGATCAAAGTCATGCACATCGCCGAAATTCTGGCGGGACGGCAACCGCAGTGATGCTGCTCCGCAAAAGGCTGTCGCCTCCCACAAGCCACTTGTACGATGACGGTCGTTCCAATCCGAAGGAGAACTGACCATGACAACGCTGGTAATTCCATCACTCTGCACTGCCGAAGAGTTTCTTCTCCGCGAAGACCTCGACGGCCCGGTTGAACTTGTTAAAGGAAGGGTCATTGAGATGCCGCCGCCCAAACCTCGCCACGGCCAAGTCTGTCTCAAATTTGCCGCGTTGCTCTGGCAATTCGCGGATGAGCGACACGGCCATGTCCTGTCGAACGATGTCTGCATCATCACGCAGCGTGGCCCCGACACCGTGCGCGGCGCGGACATCTGCTACATCAGTTATGCCAAGGTTCCGAAAGGGCCGCTGCCCGACGGGTATCTGCCCGCTCAACCCGACTTGATCGTGGAGGTTTGTTCGCCGACAGATCGTTGGAAGGATATCTTGAAAAAGGTCGTCGAGTACCTTGATGCCGGCGTCACTGCTGTTTGTGTTGTCGATCCAACAACTGAAACCGGTCGCATCTACCGATCGGATCGAGACGAAGAGCAACTCAAGAACGGCGACCTCGTCACTTTCGAGGATGTCCTGCCCGGATTCTCTGTGCCGCTGAAGCAACTGTTTGAGTAAGCAACTTCTGCTGAGAGTTTCAATGTCCTCGACTGCCACCAGCCATCACGAACATCCCGAGAACGCGACCGCCTTTGTGGCGAATGATGCTCGTGCGCACTGGCACGATCAGTCGTTGTGGTTTGTCCGCTCGAAGCGGGACAAGGCTGCGGCGACGTTGCCCGAATGGGAGGAGTTGCGGGCACGGGCGTCAGCCATCAAGCAGCACACCATGTCGCGGCTGGGCGATTACCTCGAAATGTTCGAGCGGAACGCCACGAAGATGGGGGCCGTTGTCCACTGGGCACGCACGCCCGCCGAGCACAATCAAATCGTGCTCGACATCATTCAGAAGCACGCCGGCAAGAAGATTGTGAAGAGCAAGTCGATGCTCACCGAGGAGTGTCATCTCAACCCGTTCCTCGAACGGCACGGGATCGAGGTGACCGACACGGACCTGGGCGAGTGGATCGTGCAGTTGCTCGGTCAGCCGCCGTCGCACATCGTCATGCCGGCGATTCACATCAAGCGGGAAGAGATTGGCGAGCTGTTCCACAAGCACATCGGGACCGACAAGGGAGCGACCGATCCGCCGTACCTGGTCAACGCCGCGCGGGGCGAGTTGCGTCGGAAGTTCCTTGAGGCGGACATCGGCATCACCGGCGTGAACTTCGCCATCGCCGAGACCGGCGGCTTCGTGGTCTGCACGAACGAAGGGAACGCCGACCTTGGCGTGAGCCTTCCCAAGGTTCACATCGCCTGCATGGGGATCGAGAAGATCATCCCGCGCGCCGCCGATCTGGGTGTCTTCCTGCGACTGCTCGCTCGTTCCGCGACCGGCCAGCCGATCACGACGTACTCGTCCCACTTCCACGGTCCGCTGGCCGGGGGCGAGCTGCACATCGTCCTCGTCGATGATGGCCGCAGCGACATTCTCGGCTCGCCCGAGTTCCGCCGCTCGTTGAACTGCATCCGCTGCGGCGCGTGCATGAACACCTGCCCGGTCTATCGACGCAGCGGAGGCCACAGCTACGAGACGACCGTACCGGGACCGATCGGCTCGATCCTCGCGCCGTCGCGCGACGCGAAGGCTCACAAAAGCCTGCCGTTCGCGTGCAGCCTGTGCGGTTCGTGCAGCGATGTCTGTCCAGTGAAGATCGACCTCCACACACAGCTTCTGACGTGGCGGCGCGAGATCGCGGTGCGAGGGCTGCTGCCGTGGAAGAAGCGGCTCAGCATGAAGTTCGCGCGAATTCTACTGGGCAACACCTGGCTCTTCACGACGGCGGGCAAAGTCGGCCGCTGGCTCGTCCCGAAGCTCCCGCGCTTCATGGTCTACAACCCGCTCAACCCGTGGGGCAAACAACGCGACTTGCCTCCGATGCCGAAGCAGAGTTTCCGCGAGCTGTATCGCCAGCGGAAGAGGCCATAACCGCACACGGTTCGCTCTCTTGGAGCCGACGAATCGCCGCAGTCGTCTCGTCCGGAATGACGGACACGGTTCGAGTAACTGTCGAGGAGACCAGCGTATGACCACCAGCCTGACTTTGAATGGCCGAGTTCACGGCCGAACGATTGAGTTCGATCAACCTTTGCCCTGTGTTGAGGGCGAACAGGTACTGGTGACGCTCGTACCCGTGTCGGCCTCCACCACGAAGATGCTTCCGCCCGGCGAAGGATTGCGGCGGGCGTTCGGAGCGTGGGCCGACGATGGCGATGCTCTCGACCAATTCGTGGAAGAGACCTATGCCGCACGAAAGCTCGATCGTCCCGAGGTTGATCCATGAGGCA
>JAYTXB010000003.1:0-1590 GCA_043743205.1 Schlesneria sp. | reverse complement strand
GGTCCCGCCGGAGTCGTCGAGTTGAAGCAAGGGGTCATCCGCGCGATGCGGCATGTCCACATGAGTCCCGCCGACATGGAGCAATACGGCGTGAAGAATGGTGATCGGATGCATCTGCGCGTCGAATCGCCCTCCTGCACGACAGTCTTGGAAGACCTGGCCGTGCGAGGTGACGCCAAGGTGAAGCTCGAAGTTCACCTCGATACCGACGAAGGCAACGCGATCAACCTGCCAGCGGCAACGCATGTCGAGTTGATCAAGCCACACTCCTGTGCGTGTCTGCATTGAAGGGGAGCGGGGAAGCTTTTAGCTATTAGCTATTAGCTGGAAGAGGCAGGGAAGCAGGAAAGCGATTGGGTGTGAAGCTCACGTCAAATGAGTTCACGCGGTTTTGGATTTGAGCTTACAGCTAAGAGCTAACAGCTAATGGCTATCAAGCAACTTCAGTTTCAGTTCTTTCTTGAGGGGAAAACAGTCATGGCGAGCGAAGCGTTGGGAATGTTGGAATGCAAGGGTTTGGTTTGCCTGATCGAGGGCGTCGATGCGATGCTCAAGTCGGCCAACGTCAAGATGGTTGGTTGGGACAAGGTCGGCAGCGGCTTGGTCACGGCGTTCGTCACGGGTGACGTGGCTGCGGTGAAGGCCGCGATCGACGCCGGTGCCAGCGCCGCCGCAAAGATTGGCGAAGTCGTCAGCGTGCAGGTCATTCCTCGTCCGCACGAGGAACTCGCCGCCGTGCTGCCGAAGTCGAAGGCAGACAAAGGTTCCGCCTCGTAGTGAAGGTGGGAGATAGCCATGCCCAAGAAGGCCACTCAGAAAAAGACGACAAGCAAAAAAGCCTCTTCTCCGATCCCCGCAACGAAGCGGCCCGCTGCCAAGCGTGTCGTAGCGAAGCGACCGGCGAAGAAGGTTCCCGCGGCTGCCGTCCGTGAGCCTGTGACGACTGTCGGTGCGGCGGCTTCCTCCGCGACACCGATCGAAATGGCGATTGGATCCACAGCAAGTTCTAACCCAACCACGGGCCTCGGCCCGCAGCAGCCGCCTACTGCGGCTATCAAGCAGAACGGACAGATTCCCATGAATGAAGCGATTGGTT
This sequence comes from Schlesneria sp., assembly GCA_043743205.1. Classification (GTDB taxonomy): domain Bacteria; phylum Planctomycetota; class Planctomycetia; order Planctomycetales; family Planctomycetaceae; genus Schlesneria. The sequence continues at coordinate 494 of JAYTXB010000003.1, read as the reverse complement.
TGATTGAAACAAAAGGCTTGGTCGCTCAGATCGAAGCGGCCGATGCCATGCTCAAGGCGGCCAACGTCACGTTGGTCAAGCAGATTCAGATTGGCGGAGCCTATGTGACGACAGTCATTCGCGGCGATGTTGGCTCGGTACGAGCCGCTGTTGACGCCGGTGCCGCCGCCGCATCGAAAATCGGCGAACTGGTCAGTGCCCACATCATCGCCCGACCATCTCAGAGTTTGATGGAAGAGTTTATTTGAGCGGGGAAGCTGTTGGCTCTTCGCTGTTAGCCAGAACAGCAGAGCGGATCGCTGACGTTATGTTTTAGCTAAGAGCTAATCGCTAACAGCTAATAGCTCTCACGAACGGAGTCACGCCATGAAGGTGTTGGTTGCGAATCTTGGATCGACGAGTTTCAAGTATCGGCTGTTCGATCTCCCGTCGGAGACGCAGCTCGCGCGGGGCGGCATTGACCGGATCGGTCAGGCGACCAGTGCGTGCTTCGT
>JAYTXB010000002.1:0-3920 GCA_043743205.1 Schlesneria sp. | reverse complement strand
CCGGGATAAAGATGCCCGCCCGTTCCGCCTCCGGTCAGAATGAATGTTCGTGGTTGAGTCATGGTCGCAACGATACCTCACGCGACCCAAAGTGAGATGAATGCGGGTCGGCGTGAAAAACTTCCGAAGTCTTTAAAGACTTCGGAAGTTTGATGTCCGAGAGGTTTGATGTCCGAGGAGCGTTGGGCAATGCGTCGATTATACCTCACGCGGCGGAGAATGAGGCTCACTCCATTAGCTGGAACGCGCTAGCGTCCGTTTCGAGAGAGAGACGATTGAATTCCGAACCGGACGCTAGCGCGTTCCGGCTGATCTCTCGACACTTCATTTTCCGCCGCGCGAGGTATAAGACCGTCGGATCGGTTTTCGGCCGGCCTCAAGGCGGGCATTCCAATCTTGACCGAGATCACTTGCGCAGGGGAACTCGCGTCGTGCTAGGCCACTTCCAGTAACGGGCTTGCTGTTCGCAAGTCGCCTGTTCGATTTGAGCCTGCAAGCGGAGTGCTTCTCGATCGGCTTTGTTCTGACGGAGTGCGGCATCGATTTGCTGTCGTGCCTTAAGCAAGTTCCCTTGAGCGATATAGTCTTGGGCACGTTCGTAGTGACGGCGCGCCAGATTGTGGCGATTGACGGGTGAGAGATTGTCGCGGATATGAGCCGCGCGGTCTTCCGTCTCGGCCTGCAAGGCTGCTCCTTCGATCGAGGACTCGGGTTCGGTAACGATGTGCGGTGTGATGAGGACGATCAACTCATGGCGTTGCGTTCGCTCGGTCTTATTGCGAAAGGCCGCGCCGACGAGCGGGATCGCGCCGAGCAACGGGACACGGTCGTTCGACTCGCGCGTCTCTTCGGAGATCAGACCGCCGATGACCACGGTCGAGCCATCGCGCACCATGATGTTCGTGGTCACTTCGGTCGTCGTCAAATTGGGAAGCCCGGTGTCTTTGTTGATCGTGGCCGAGCTGCGTTCGGGATGAATCTCCAATCGCACCAGACCATCCGGAGAAATGAACGGACGGAACAGCAGCTTCGTGCCAGCGTCGAGGAACTGCACGTTCTCAACGGTCTGCGGCCCGTTGAACGCGAGCGTTTTGTAGCTGACCCGATCGCCGATAATCATCTCGGCCTTCTGCTTGTTGAGGACGCGAATCACAGGAGCCGCGACGAGGCTGGTGTCGGCGATCCGTTCGAGCGACCGAAGGAAGCCTTTGATATCTCCTGCAACACAACCGCATTTCAGGCCGTTCGGATTGGCGGAAAAGTCTCCTGACGCGCCTGTGACGCTCGGTGCATCGGCGACGCTGGCCGAACCATGATGCCCGTTGAGCAATGCGAAGTTGACTCCGAACTCCATCGTGTCCGACAGGGCGACGCTGAGAATTTTCGCTTCGATCAACACCTGCAATGGCGGCACGTCCATCTCGATGATGATCTTGTCGATCACTTCAATCACTTCGAAATAGTCTTGCACGAGCAGAGCGTCGCGTTGCGCGAGACTGTCGCCACCGGCGTTCCCAGGCGTCGTCGCGATCCCGACCTGAGCTGGACTGGTGACGGCATGTTGTCCGACATCTTTCGTCAGGATCGGCGCGAGCAGTTTGCTAAGTTCGCTCGCGCTGATGTACATCGGCTGATAGACCTTCGTGACGAGCTTGCGGTTGAGTTGTGTGAGCCGCGCCACTTCGGCCACCGAGCGGACATAGACGAAGTCCGCCTCGCGCTGATGGACGAAGCCGCGCGATTTGAGAATCGCCTCGAGCGCACGATCGACCGTCACGTCTTGCAGGTTCAGCGTGATACGGCCTTGGACCTCGGGACTCGGCAGGATGTTTACACCGGCGAGTTGAGCCAGCATGTCAAGCACCTGCGTCAGTTCCGCATCGTGAACTTGGAGCGAAAACTTTTCGTCTTCGAGATTTCCGTCGCCTGCGACTCCCTTTTCACCCTGAATGATTTTGATTGTTCCTTCGCGAGCGCCGCTGCTGCTGCTGCTGCTCGAAGCGGCGGCGCTCGTGGGAGACGCGGCGACATTCACCGGCGGGACAAGAGCCTCAGCATTGGAACGCTCAGTAAGGTTCTGGTCTGTAGCGGAGTCGAGTTGGCTGATCAACGACTTCGCCCGCGAGCGTTCGAGTTGGTCGACTAACTTCGCGGCTCGATCCAATTCCGACAGCTTTCCATCGACCTGTGCCTGAGCCAGTTGGTCGAGCCGCCGCTGCATTCCGGCCAGTCGCGATTCGACTTCCTCGGCAGCCGACGTACGCGACATCCGCGCGTCATTTGTCGGCTTAAACGATACGTGCAATTGCCGTTGCCCATCCTCGACGGGTGCATTCTCTCCCTGTGTTGGGAAGTGCTCACGGTCACTCTGTGACATGCTGGCAATGCGTGTCGGCGGTTCGATTGCAACGCGTTCGACTTGGCGACGCGACTGAGATGGAGCCGATTGCGAGGAGTCAAACGATGAGCGTTCCGACGCCACGACAGCATTCCTCACGTCGGAGGGCGGAGACTTCGCAACGGGCATCTCGATCGGCGAGCTGCCTGTAACGGAACCGGTTAGATCGCGGACGTGACTCACCGCCAGTGCGGCAATACGGGGAGATTCGTTGAGGCTGATCTCGCCTTGAGGCGACGCGGTTTGCGGCTGGGTGATGACGGCGGACGACGGAATTTTCGGAGATGCCGAACCCGTTTTAGCCAGAGATTCCCAGCGCGTTCCCTTGGATTGAAGCTGGCGGTGCCGAACGTGCGCCGCGCAGAACACTAGCAACGGCAACGCGATCGCGAGAGACATCGCCGTAAACGCAATGCGGAAGAGTGGGGAGTGTCGATTCATGGGTCGTCCGTGACCGAGCATGTCACCGCGAGAACTCGCGACTCGGCAGATTAGGGTTTGATCGACTGATTCAACTTCGATTCGTCATTCGGCCTCAACGCGTCCCGCAATTGTGAGCGAGAAATGGTCAATACAAATTCTTGATCACCGGCGGTCAAGCGGACTCGCTCCGACTCTACGGACGCGAGTCGATAGCGTTGGCCGTTCGCGGTCACGTCTTGGCCCTGGTGATAGAGCCGTCCGTTAAGGAGAGCCACGCGCCGCGTGCGGCCGACCATCGTGCTGTTCAGTTCGAGTTGCAGTGCAAGAGGCTTCGCCAAGGAAGCCGTTCGCGCGGCCGGTGGGACTGACGGAGTAATTCGGACTTCCGGTCCTGTGGCTGGCTCTTCCGTGTCGGCTACTGCGAACAGCACCGGCAACGGAAGTTGTTCGTCGCCGATGGTGAAGGGATCGCGTGCCGTCAGCGACACGTCGGCCGGATGAAACAGCGGATCGCTCGCTAAGGACTCCGACAGACTCTTCCAAAACGAGGGTCGTGCGCCAGCGCAGATCTCATTCGAGATCGAGTCATCGGGAATAGAGTTTCGTGGGGTTGCAATGGAATGTCCCGTGGCGCGATTGACCAATGCCGCGCCTTGGGCTGTCGCCACTTCCTGTGGTGAAGCGGCTCGTAACAGCAGCGGTAGCCAGCAGCCGCAGCCCAGCAGGACTAGCACCCCGAATGCAACAGTCCACTGCGCGTTCGCGACCAGTTTGTGATGCAGTCGTCGATAGAGGTTTGACATGGCAGGGACGCTTGGTTGGAGGACGATCTCGATCACAAATCAAGTGGCAGTTCGCTTCGTTGAGCTGCGTGAGTACTCATGAGAAGAACACGCATCCGGCAGGAATTGCCGCACGTCAGTGTGAGCTAACAGCCTGTTGTAAAATCACCGCAGTACACGCGCCTCGCGTGCGCTCTATCTATTTCAACGGGCGGCCAGTTAGGCGAGCGGCAGGTAAGAATTTACCGTAGACCGGACGCCTACGTCCGGTCTTTTCGAGCCGACCGGACGTAGGCGTCCGGTCTACGGCGGGTATG
>JAYTXB010000001.1:0-12124 GCA_043743205.1 Schlesneria sp. | reverse complement strand
CGCAAGCAACAGGCTCGCGAGAAGCTCGCCGAGTTTCTAAAGAGCCGCGCGAAGACAGCCGCAGCCGGTGGATCGACCGCGCGACCGTCGGCCATCAGTTCGGTAGTGAAGCTCTCTGCGGGCAGACACACACGGTTCGATGAGAAGGGCCATCCGCTCCCCGACTCCACGAGTCACGACACGGGGTCGCACAGCGTCTCGTCGTCACAGTTGCAGCAGATGTCTCGCGCGGCAAATCACGGACATCGCGCAGCCACACAGCTAGCAGCGTCGGGGGCGGTCCTCGTCCCGATCAGCGGCGATCGCTTCCGACCACTCACACAGAACCGTGTGATCGTTGGTCGCAACGAAGACTGCACGATTCAACTGAACGATCACTCCGTGTCAGGCCGTCACTGCGAACTCGACTTCGACGGCACTCGCTGGTGGATCACGGACCTCGGCAGTCGCAACGGGACGCGCGTCAACGGCATCCCCATCAAACACCGGCCGCTCAAGCCCGGCGACGAAATCCTGATCGGTAGCCATCTCAAATACCGCCTCGACTGCGAAGAAGTTGAGGCGAAAACAAGAGGACTACTCACGAAGTCAAGCCTGCAAATCATTGGAACCATCGCAGGCGTGGTCACACTGTCGGCACTCGTATGGTGGCTTACGATAGGTCGGTGACACGAAGATCGGCGGTCTTGTGGTACCGGTGAACATCGGGTGGCGGGGTCAGGAGCGAAGCGGATGGCCCCGTGAACAGGCACGGTAACCACATCAAGGACTCCGGGCCTTCCGCAAAGCCGTCAGACCCGGCCACCTCAGCGCTAATGTGGCACAGTGACGCGGAGTTTTCCCCGCCAGAAAATGGCTTCTCCCGATAGTGGAACGGCAACGCCATCATTCATAATTGGCATCCGTGATCCAAGCAGATCGAGAACATATTCACCTGCTTTCGCAGGGGCCTTCAGTCGAAACTCAAAGTCAGCACCACTGCGGTTCGCAGCCACAATTAGCGACGCCGCTTCAAATGCGGGCTTTGCGAGCGTTGATCGGCTCGCCATTCGATGAACGTGCGAACAGACTAAAATTGGCTCATCATTTGTGTGCGGACTCACAACAGAACCGCTGGTGTCTTTTCTCCAAGCAAAGGCATCCTTCCCCTGAAAACCACCTGTCCCGCCGAACTTCCATTCCCCATCCTCCACCGTGCCATAAACAATGAGTTGCTGATTGGTATGTACTTCGAGTTGCGCACCTTGCTGCGGTAGCGTCGCACCGTCAACGCACGTCGCCACCGAGCGGATTTTTGTCGTCGATACGGGTCGTGTTCGTTCCAATTCCGCAAACGGAGAAGGAAGCGGAGTGCTACAGCCAGCGATCAGGATTGCGGCGGTTAACCAAATCCGTTGGGTTTGCTTTCGCTTTACGATTCTCAGTAAATGGCGACACATCTGAATTCAAACTCCTGTTGGCCCGCGACCATTATTTCTGGCCCTTCATTGGCTGGATACGCTGATTCCGTCGCTTGACGATCGAGTCCCAGTGGCACGCCACACCTGCCTGTCGATCGAATCGCCAACGAAGCGGACACTCCCGTCCACCATGCCAACATTCACACCACCTCGATGTAGGCTCCTTGCCGCAGTATAGTAATCAACGAACGGTTCGATCCCTATAAATGGGGGCAATGCACAACGCGGCGTATTCGGCTGCAATGCGTGAGTATACCGTCCCCTATTGGTTGCAACATCGCCGCTCCAGTTCGTAATCGAGGCAGTCGCCCCTCGAAGCAAACTCTGCGGCCCGCCTTCACAGTGAAAGACATAGATATCGTTATCGGAGACGGATCCCGTCATCCCTGTTGGGTTGATATCCCATATGTACTGATTTGCCGGCGATGCTGAAGTCTGCGTTGCAGAGGTTGACCGATTGGCAAGGTGTTCGGAAAGCGCCGCCGTGTTCGACACACCATCAGTGAACGCCGCCAAAGAAATCATCGTGCCACCCTGATTACTCCAATTCGCGACAATTCCGTCTTCCTTGTAATCAGGGTATCTCGGGCCACAATTGGCGAGGTAGTTTATCGGCCGGATCGCTGAACTAGGAATGGAGTCACTTGGGCACAAAAACAACGGAATACGATCGGCCAGCGGCACGGTCGGGAACAATGGTTGCCAGACTGGTTGCTCAATGTACGGAAAAATGCAAGTAATATACGTTTGGAGTGGTAACGTAAGCGTCGGCGATGGAAGTACCCCGTAAGTGTCGTGATAGCCGTGGAAGGCCACGAGCAATTGACGAAGATGTTGCGAACACTGAAGTCGTCGCGCCCGCTCCCGCACAGACAACACGCCCGGCAACACCAGCGCGAACAGCAGCGACATCACCGCGATGACGACCATTACTTCAATGATCGTGATACCGCGTCGTCGAGCGACGGAATCAATTCCAATCGACTCCGGCTCAGTGACGTAAGGCCGGTTCCACCGGCCATTCATGTCCCCCTGAAGATGGCCGGTGGAACCGGCCCTGTACGAATCCGGCACAGTCAGGGAGTTGTCTAATGAGACTCGAAGTTGATGAAAGGAAATCATCCGTGTTTTCCCAGATTGGTTTTACGAAACGCCTCACGCTTGAAAGGCCAGCTTACTGACCATGCAGGTTGCCGCGTATTCAACCTTTAGTGACGCAGGGCCGGTTCCACCGGCCATTCATGTCCCCCTGAAGATGGCTGGTGGAACCGGCCCGACACAACATCAGAGGCTGTAGCAGCGGGAAAATGTACTACGACAATTTATCGTTGCATAGGAAAAGAAGCCTGACCCGAAGCAGGCCAAACTATTATACCCGCACGCTTAACCCGCCACTCGACCCATGTGCCCACCGGCAATCCGCCAGCAAGATCACCATAGTGAGCGTCATAACTAATGTAAGGGCCGTACCCCGTATTTGTGGCAATCATAGTGACTGACAACCAAGTCCCCGGTAGAAGTGGTGCCATTGGGATCGTCCCCGGTATTACTTGGCGATACTCAACCGTTAATGCGTCGGCAGCGTTGATCCCTTGAAACCAAAATGTCGCCTGTGAGCCCGCCAGTGGAATAACGGTTTTCGAGTTAACGGCTGGAAGGGGCGGTGTTTTCGGAAGCAACTGCGCATTGCAGTCACGAACCGCGAAACCCAACGTGAAGACCATAACCATTCTATGAATCAATTTCTGCATACGATACTTTCATTTGCTGAGACGGTGAAGCCGGGAAACAACACGCCCCAGCCTACCCCCCCCCGCAAATTGCAAGTCTGTTGATGGGGCGGCGGGGTGGTCGGGGCTGGACCAACGGGAAGCCCCGGTCTTTGTGTGACCAAGTGATTCAAACTCACACCAGTTCGAGAAGCCCGTCCCGATGTCGCAGCCAATCCTTCAGGGGTTTCGCCCAAGGCGGCTCCAACCCCGGCAACCTGCCGCACTGATCCCAAACACCCGGCCTAGTATTCGGACTCGTGAATGCAGTCGGGATCGTTAGACTGGCGTTCCTTCACGGACAATCCGCGCCGTTGAGACTGGCTCAGTGGCGGAATGATCGTTGGACCTAACACTGCAGTCGGGAGCTTCACATGTCCACGTTGCGAAAGTCGTCGTCTTGGGATTCGCGGTTTCCAATTCGCGGGTTGGTGCGATTGGGCCTCAGTCTGCTGGTCGTCACCGTTTTTTTTGAGACCACCCCTTCGGAGGCCCTGGCCCAGTCCTCCTACAAGTACGTGACGTTGACGAATCCGGCTCGGGTCGAGGCCCGGGATGGGGCGAACAAATGGCTGGCGACGTTCACGACGGGATGTTCGACCGTGACGCTGACCGGCACCTCGCGCACCTTTGCCGAGAAGTCCACCACGAACGCCACGGTCACGCACTCGGTCTGGGTGCGGACGCTGTCGGGTCCGTTCAACGGCACCGTGAACGAGAGTTGGCTGACCGCGGCCCTCGCCGACCGGTCTCCCGACGTGCTTCAGATCGGCATGCAGTACATCGCCGGGGCACCCGCCCAGTTTGCGGGCGGCGTGAAGATCGCCGGAGATGCGGACTATGGGCCGCTGCAACCGGACGGCACGCGGCAGGAAGGCTCGGACTTCAACGACTATCTGGGCATCTCGTGGACCTACCCCGGCAGCACCGATGCCCCGGAAGCCAATCAGATCAACTGCCTGGACTGTTCGGGGTTCGTGCGGATGGTGTTTGGCTACCGGTGCAGCCTGCCGATGACGTTGACCCCCGACGGTTTGAGGTTGCCACGGCGTTCGTTCGAGATGTACGCGTCGGCTCCGGGCCTGGTGACCATCGCGAACGCCGGCACGCAGGTCACGGCCTTCGCGCCGCTCGGCGTGGGCGACCTGTTGTTCTTTGATGCCTCGACGGACGACGGCACGCAGCTCGATCACGTCGGCATCTATCTGGGCTTGGACTCGGCGGGGAAGCACCGCTTCCTGTCCAGTCGCAAGACGGCCAACGGCCCCACATTGGGGGACACCGGCGGCCTGTCGATCCTGAACGGCACGGGCTACTACGCCAAAGCGTTTCGAGCCGCGCGGCGTCTGTAGGCGATGTTGAATTGCGGCAGCAGACAAAGCCGCGCCGGTGACACTGGCAGGGCTTTCCCTTGCAACCAGGGGCGTTGGCGATGCGTACACGTCGTGCATTCACGTTTGACTCTCGTTCCCAAGCTCCGGCTTGGGAACGCTCTCTGCCAAGCTCCAGCTTGGAGAATTGATTTAGGCCGAGCGATCAGACGCCAACTCACGCCCGCGAAGCTGGAGCTTCAAAGTCGGGCGTTCCCAAGCGGGAGCTTGGGAACGAGAACGGAACGAGAACGCAACCGCTCCCCTTTCGTGGGGCGAGCGGCTACACTTTTGCCGCGTTGACAAGGGACGGGGCCGCAAGAGATGTCGGCCCCGTTTTTTGCGCGCCTGTATTGGTCGGCAACTTGTTGTTTCAGAGAGATCGCATCGTGACCGTGACATCTGTGGTGGGCTTGCAGTGGGGCGATGAAGCCAAGGGAAAGATCGTTGACATCCTGACCGATTCGCACGAGATCGTCGTGCGGTATCAGGGGGGGAACAATGCCGGTCACACCGTGAAGTTCGACGGTGAGACCTACAAACTGTCGCTCCTTCCTACCGGCATCCTGCGTCCGGGCGTGACGGCGGTGATTGGCAACGGCCTCGTCGTGAACCCCGACGCGTTGCTGAAAGAGATGAAGTCGCTGACCGATCGCGGCGTGAGGTGCGACGGCGGGAACCTGCTCGTCAGCGATCGTGCTCACGTGATCCTGCCGTACCACATTGTGGAGGACGCGGTCTTCGAGAAGCGTCGCGGGGCGGAGGCCATCGGGACGACCGGTCGCGGGATTGGAACCTGCTATCGCGACAAGGCTCTTCGCTCACACGCCATTCGGATCGGCGACCTCTATCACCCCGAGTCATTTCGCTCGCGACTGACCGAGATCGTCGCCGCGAAGAATCTCATGCTGCGGGCGCTCGATCCGAGCATCGAGTTGCTCGACGCGGACGCCATCTTTGCCTCGTACACCGACTACGCCGAACGGATCAAGCCGCACGTGACCGATACGACGGCGTGGTTGCACAAGGCGTTGAAGGTTGGGAAGAACATGCTGTTCGAGGGTGCTCAGGGAAGCCTGCTGGATGTCGATCACGGCACGTTCCCCTACGTGACGAGTTCCAACAGTTCGTCGGCGGGCATTCACAGCGGCAGCGGCATTCCTCAGCGAGCGATCAACCGGATGATCGGCGTGGTGAAGGCCTACACGACGCGCGTCGGCGGCGGTCCGTTCCCGACGGAACTCAACAACGCAACCGGTCAGCATATTCGAGATGTCGGCCACGAGTACGGCACCGTCACCGGACGGCCTCGCCGTTGCGGTTGGCTCGACGGCGTGGCGACCGCCTACGGCGCACGGATCTGCGGCGTGGATGAGATCGCGGTGATGCTGCTCGACGTGCTGGCTCAATTGGACGAACTCAACATCTGCGAGGCATATGAAATTCGCGGCGAGCGGACGACCGACTTCCCTTCGCACGTGGAAGACCTCGAAGCAGCGAAGCCGATCTATCGGACGATTCCCGGTTGGAAGCAGGACATCACGGGTGCCCGCAAGCTGAGCGATCTTCCCTCGGGAGCGCGTCGCTACGTCGATACGGTGGCCGAGTTGATGGGCCTGCCGGTGAAGTTCATTAGTATTGGCCCCGACCGCGCGCAGACAATTCTGCTTTGAATTTCTGTTGCTCACGATGATCTTTTTCTGTCACCGACCGTTGCCCGCACACCACAATTTGTTGCGAGACTGCTTGGCTGCGTCGGTGTTCGTCCGGCCACAGTCCTGCTTTTTTTGAAAGGCATCTCATGGTTAGGAAGTTTGTTTCGGCAGCGTCGCTGATGGCGGCGGCAGTGGTGGGGTTGATGGCGGTGGCGAGTGACGTTCATGCGCAAGTGACGTTGGAATTGAAGTTCGCGGAGGGGACGAAGTCGTCCACACAAACGGAGTCCACTGTCAACCAGACACTGACACTGAACGGTCGCGAGACGCCGACGAAATCGAATACGTTCATGGTCTCAACGACCAGCATCGGAACTCGCGCGGTCGATGGCACGCTGGTAGTCGTTGAGAAAGTGGAGTCATTGCAAACTGAGTTGGACTTCGGCAGCGTCAAGATTCAGTTCGATTCGGCTAATCCCGACAAGAAGGCCGACCTCCCTCAGCTCGAACCGATCCTCGACCTGTTTCGCGCGATGGTGAAGTTCCCGATGACACGCACGCTGGAAGCGAAGACGAACAAACTGAAGAGCGTCACGCTTCCCGACGGTGAATTTGAAAAGCTTGGCGACGCCGCGAAAGACAGGTTCGATCCTGAGAAGCTCAAGAAGGCGACCGAGCAAACACAAGCCTACCTGCCCGATGGCCCGGTAAAAGTGGGCGACAAGTGGGATCGAGCCACCGAGATCAATCTCGGCGCGGGCCAAGTGATGAGCTTCCGCACGAATTATGAGTATCTCGGCACAGTCGAACAGGACAGCATGACGCTCGACAAAATCGAAGGAAAGGTATTTGAAGTCAGCTTGGCCATCGTCGGCAATCCGGTTTTGCAACTGACCAAGAGTGATCTCAAGATTAAAGAATCCGCGATCACGCACCTCTTCGACCGCGAGCGAGGTCAGCTCGTGTCGAAGAACGCCAAAGTTCGAATCGACGGCCCGCTCACACTGGTCGCTGGCGGAATGGAGTTGGATGGCAAGATCGATCTGACGATCGTGGACAAGTCCACGCGGCAGAAGTGATGCACGGCGTGATACCGCGCGAGGTCACGTGGTTGATGACTTCGGAGCAGCGTCTGCCAGTATACGAGCCTGAGGGCGATCATTCCCTACGCGATCAGGGTTGAGCGGTTGGCGAGTCTCGCGAGGCGAGTCATGGAATGCCTCGCTTAAGTAGCTGGGTGCAGTCATTCCATGTCTGATATCTCCTGACCAACAAAACGGTCGATCCCCTCCGAGCGAGCCTTATTTTCGGCGGGGTTGTTTCTTTCACGACTCGGCACAGCGAGACGAAACGATGACGTGGATCAAGACCATCCCGAAGTCACAGGCGGATGCTGCGTATCGAGCGGCTCTCGATGCGCAGCACGCTTGGTATCCGCGTGAATATGGCGAGCAGGTCCCCGGCATTCCGGCCAACGATGGCGATGGGATCGTCGCGGCACACAGCCTGATCCCGCACGCCCTCCATCACGCCTTCGCGACATTCGGGGCACTGATGGACCCCGAGTTACCGTTGACGCGCCGCGATCACGAGTTGATCGCGACCGTGGTCTCGCAACAGAACTGCACGCGGTATTGCAGTGTGTCCCATCGCGAGTTTCTGCGACGGACCACGGGGGACGAAGCACTCGTCCGCGCGATCGAGACCAACTCGCCCGATGCTCCGCTGACTGAGGCCGAGCGCGTCATGATCGACTTCGCCGTGCAGGTCACGCGCGACGCCACCGCCATCACGCGCGAGCATCATGCCAAGCTACGCACCGTCGGTTTCGATGACCGAGGCATCCTGCAAATCACGCTGATCGCCGCCTGGTTCAACTACATCAACCGTGTCGCCGATTCGCTGGGAGTGGGGCGAGACGGTTGACGCGCGGAACGGGGTCTCGCCCCCCACGGCGTCGGTCACGGGATTCGCCTTTCACTTCGCCTCAACCGTCACTTGTCGGTGCGTGGGGCGTTGGCTCCGGAGCCATTTTTCGAGTGCCCTTTGAACACGCGGCGAACGGCGAACAGGGCTGAGACAATGTCCACCGTCGCGTTGTCGATCCAGCGACCGGGGGAGACCAAGACCTTCTGAACCGTGCGCCGCTCGCTCCACATGCGGTTGATCATCGGATGGCCGGGCAGGGCACACGAATCCAGCCACTTGATCTGCGGCATGTCATGCACGACGCGAATGTTCTCCGCTTCGAGCAACACGCCGGGCGAGTACTTCGCGTAGGCTTCATCGAACGCGATCTTGAAGGCGTAGCCGCCGTCACCCGCCAAGAAGTTGCATTTCATCGCGAGCGGTCGATTGTCGAGATACAGCCCGAGCATCATCAGCCGATCTCGGGCATGAGCTTCCCGACAAATCGTCTCGACGTAGGCCCGCGTCACGGGGTCGATACCGAGTGCCGACTGTTCGCGCCCCTTCCAACCGGCCGCTTCTACTTCGAGGAACTGCTTCAGCCAGACCTCAACATCCGGCGAGCCGCCGTTGGACAATGCCGAATCGGCACACAGGACGCGCGTCTCCAATCGTCCGATCGCGGATAGCCGTTTCTGCTGACGACGCAGCTCCTTTCGCGCGTGATTGGTCATCGAGTGTGAGATGTAATCTTCGTAGTTCTCGGCCGGACGAAGCATCGCGCGGTTGTAACGGTCCACCACAAACACAGCCGAGCCGCGTTCGTGCGTGATGTCGATCAATGCCTGAGCCAGCGGACCTTCCGCAGAGAGATGCCTCAATTTGAGCAGCCCTTGGCCCACTTCCTTCGCCCAATCGAGCAGCCCTTCGAGTGCCTCTTGTTCGAGACCGCGACGGACGAGCGGTGAGCAGAGATAACAGAATGCGTGCTGCCAGACGCGACGGAATCGCAGCGGCAGGAAACCGAAGCGGCGGCAAGAAATCAGCGGAACGAAGCCGGCCAGTGTGGCCGGTCGCTTGAGTTGCGAGGCGCGGTGCCAGACGAAGACAAACTTGGTCCCAGGCACTTCGTGACCGAATGCCTTCCACGCGAGGAGCAACATCCACGGCTCATAGAACGGCTTCGGTTCCGAGGTGTGATCGGCGAGGTCTTGCCACGCGGCGCGGTAACGTTCGAGAGACTCGATGTCGTCGATGGCCTCGACCCAATACCGGCGGTTGTCGGGAGATGGCGGTGACGGTTCGATCGGCGCGAACGGCACCTCGTTACGATTGCGAGACGGTTCGAGCGGACGTTCTCGCGCGACCGACAACTGGACGGACAAAAGCAGGGCCTCTTCGGCGAGCGTCATTTCAAATTCCGAATGAAACTCGAGTGCGGCCCTTCGTCGTCACGGCTGGCAACTCCGGTGTTAGCCCCACGATGTTCGAGGTCCACGCGGTGCAACGAGACCAACCCGTATGAGTGGCACAATCGCAACCGCTGGAACGGGCAAGGCGTCATTCAGAACCTAGGTCACTCCAGAGCGATGGCAAGTCGCACGAGATCAGCGGCAGATTTACGCGCAGAATGAACTCGAAAACAGAAGCTGAAACGAAGCCTCGCTGTCGTGGCTCTCATCCGTGGTCTGTGCGATCTCTGCACTGAGCGACGAGGGAATCGCACGGATGGCAAGTCCGGGGCACGGATGAAGAACGAGAGGGAGTGGTGAGCAGTCGATTCAATGCGTCAAGAGGTCCGCAGAGAAGTCTGCGGTTGTGGGTCGATTTATACCTCACGCGGCCAAAGCTGAGACACTGGCGAGCCGCAGGCCGTCAGGCTGCGGGTGCTTGATCGCCGCAGAAAACCCGTGGCCTCACGGCACACGGCTCGCTTAATACAGCTCACTCAGGGCCGCGCGAGGTATCGCTTGTTGCGGCGGAACTCGGTGGCAGGCCGACTTGAATCTCGTCGCCGGAGAGCCGGACGGGAAAAGATTCGGTGCGGACTTTCGACTTGGGGTTATCGAGCCACAAGCCGTCTTTCACGCAGAATCGCCAGGCATGCCAGGGGCAGATGACCTCGGTGCCATCGAGGTATCCGGACGCCAGTGAAGCCCCCATATGCGGGCAGGCATCGTTGATCGCGAAGTATTCGCCGTCGCGCCGGAAGACCGCAATCAGTTGGCCGTTGACGGGAAACGCGCGCCCTTCGCCCTCGGGGATCGAACCGACTTTGGCGACTGTGTGGAACTCGGGAGTCTCGGCGATTGTGGGTTCAGTCATGGTTGGCGGTCTTTTACTCGCGGCTTGTCACAAGAATTTGAGGCCGAAGGTATAGCCGTGGCCGGAGCAGGTGGCGATGCCGCCACGGGTGAGGCGTGTGTTGTCGCTGTGGCACACCGCGTTGTGGCGGCGGGACAACAATCTTTTCGCCCCATGTTGACGACTCGCCACTGTGACCTATGTTTGCCGTACCCTCGGCTACGGAATGGTCTCCCAGCTTGGTGCGAATCGCCACCCTCAACGCGGCTCGTGCCTTTACGCCTTCGTCGCGTGTCTGAACGTCGTGTTTTGGCCCGTCGAAACGAGGCTCGGCCTGCGGTGTCTGCTGGTTTACGAGACTGCTCTTACATAAAGCCACTCGCCATGAATCAAGGTTCCTTACTGGTCGTCGATGACGATCGCCCGCTGCTCGAAGCCGTGGCCGACTACTTGCGTAGTCTCGGACATCGGACGGAGACAGCCACCACCTGCGACGAAGCGATCGCTCGGATGAAGGAGTATCCGTTCGATGCCGTCATCTGTGATGTCAATCTTCCCGATCGCGACGGCTTCGAGTTGCTCGAATGGGCCGTGAAGGCGGTCCCCGATACGCAGGTCATTCTGCTGACCGGGTTCGGCACGATCGACAGCGCTGTCGAGGCCATTCGGCTCGGCGCGTTCGACTATCTCACCAAGCCGATCATCGACGATGAACTGAACTTTTCGATTCGCCGGGCACTCGGCCAGAAGCAGATCGTCACCGAGAACAAGTCTCTCAAGCTGCAACTCAACCAACGCTTCGGCATGGGAAACATTGTCGGTCACGACTACCGCATGTTGAAGATGTTTGATCTGATCGAAAGTGTCGCCGACACCCGGACGACAGTCCTCGTGCTGGGTGAGTCCGGCACCGGCAAGACGATGACGGCGCGAGCCATTCATCAAATGAGCAACCGCCGCGAGAAGCCGTTCGTCGAAGTCGCGTGCGGGGCCTTGCCCGATTCGCTGCTCGAAAGTGAACTGTTCGGTCACGTGGCCGGTGCGTTCACGGGAGCGACTCACGACAAGATGGGGAAGTTCCTGCAAGCCAACGGCGGCACAATCTTCCTCGACGAAATTGGGACGGCGTCGCCCAGCCTGCAAGTCAAACTGCTGCGTGTGCTGCAAGACCGCGAGTTCGAGCCGGTCGGCGGCAACAAGACTCTGAAGGTCGATCTGCGAATGATCCTCGCCACGAACATCGACCTCGAAGAGGCGGTGCGGAAGGGCGAGTTCCGCCAGGACCTGTACTACCGCATCAACGTCGTCACGCTGACACAGCCACCTCTGCGCGAACGGATGAGCGACATCCCGCTGCTGGCCGAACATTACTTGAAAGAGTTCATCGCACAGACCGGCCGCCCGGTGACGGGCTTCAGTCATCAAGCGATCGAACTGATGCAACGCTACCGCTGGCCGGGCAACGTGCGCGAATTGGTCAACGTCATCGAACGGGCCGTCGTGCTGTCGAAGGCTCCCGTGATTGGGCCGAATGATTTGCCTGACGCGCTGCGTCGCGACGACCCCCTGTTGGAATTCGGTGGACGTGTCTCCGGCTTGAGCGGTAACAATCTCAAATCGGCCCTCGCCAACCCCGAGAAGCAGTTGATCCTCGATTC